>NZ_JADDYG010000898.1:62253-65610 GCF_015163535.1 Vibrio sp. OPT46
CTTGAGCTCGCAAAATCGTTCAATTCCCATCAAAGATTGGTTTGAGCAATATCAACAACTAGAACCTCTTCCTTACCTAGGAGACGTGATGTTTTACGCGTTACTCCTCCCTCTAGCACAGTGTCAAACACCTTTGATCACGATTGAGTCACGTGAAAGGCACTGGTGGGAACAAAGCGTCCGTATCACTGAGGCTGGCAAGCAGTGTTTGGAAGGCTTAATACGAGCGAAACAATGCTATTGGGTTGGAGGGATTAAAAATACCAGTCAAAGTTATTGGAGCTGGGATCACCTCCAACTAACTACACTTGCCAACCATCATTGAGTTGACAAATATGAAAGCATAAAGGGTTCGTTGGCTCTGATGAACACTCAATACTAAATTATCCCTAAAGAAGCGACCGCTAGTCTGAATACAACTTAAATAGTTATGCAGAAATGCATCCACTCAAAGAGAGTATGCACTCTATCTCTTATTAAAATTTATTGTAAATCCTCTTTGTTATCGGTTGTATATTCGATAAAAGTGTTAAAATACAAACTTTTCATCCGGCCAATTCGTTAATATTTGGTTAAAATCCCATTTTTATTAGTGATAAAGTTCACATCTATTAACCATTTAGAGGATTATTCTTTCGTATTTTCTCACTCCGCTGCTAATCTGCTCGCCGCTTTGAAGTGAACTCAAGGTGCATAACTATAAGGAGTGTTCTCATGAATACCAAGAAACCGATGTCGCTTACCAGCCGCGTAATTTTAGGTATGGTTGCGGGTATCTTGACAGGATTTGCAATTCGCACACTTTTTGCCGACAACGGATTTGTCGACGCATACATTGTTAATGGATTATTCGAAGTTGGTGGACAGATCTTCGTTGCCAGCTTAAAAATGCTTGTTGTACCGCTAGTATTTGTTTCGTTAGTTTGTGGTACTAGCTCTCTCAAAGACCTTTCTACACTGGGTCGCATGGGTGGTAAAACCCTCGCTTTCTACGTTACAACAACGGCTATCGCGATTACGCTTGCTCTAACTATGGGTACTCTGTTCCAGCCAGGTGCTGGCGCTGACCTAACCGCAGCAAGTTCATTCAAATCAGCAGAAGCACCATCTTTGGGTCAGGTGATCATCGATATGTTCCCAACCAACCCTATCAGTGCGATGGCTGAAGGTAAAACCCTGCAAGTTATTGTGTTCGCGGTACTATTTGGTATCGCGATCAGCGCAGCAGGCAAACCTGGTGAACGTATTGCAGCGTTCTTCGCTGATCTGAATGAAGTGATCATGAAACTGGTTGCGATTTTGATGAACTTGGCGCCTTATGGTGTGTTCTTCTTAATGGCGAAGCTATTTACTGGTCTTGGTCTGGGCGCAATCGTCAATCTGGCAGAGTACTTCTTAGTACTGGCGGGGACGCTTGTCCTGCACGGCCTAGTCACTTACAGCTTAATGTTAAAAGGTTTCACTGGTCTAAATCCAATTACGTTCCTGCGTAAGATGGAAGACGCGATCATGTTTGCTTTCTCGACCGCATCATCAAACGCGACGATTCCAGTGACAATGGAAACAGCAAAGCACCGCATGGGTGTTGAGAACCGTGTATCATCGTTCACAGTACCACTTGGTGCAACCGTGAACATGGACGGTACGGCGATCATGCAGGGCGTAGCAACTGCGTTTATTGCTCAAGCTTTCAATATTGATTTAACTATGGGCGATTACCTAATGGTTATCATGACGGCAACTCTGGCGTCTATCGGTACCGCAGGTGTTCCTGGTGTGGGTCTTGTCATGCTTGCTATGGTATTGAACCAAGTTGGTCTGCCGCTTGAAGGTATCGCGCTCATCATGGGTGTTGACCGTCTACTTGATATGATTCGTACCGCAGTAAACATCACCGGTGACAGCGCAGTGACTATCATTGTTGCTAAATCGGAAGGCGCTCTGGATGAAACTCGCTTCAACGATCCAAAAGCTGGGGTCGCAGAAGAAGAAGTGCATCTGAAACGCGCGGAAGCTTAAACCCTTCCAAACTCAATTATCCTGTCTAAATGAAAGCCCCGATGGAAACATCGGGGCTTTTGTTTTATCTGCAATCTAAAGAATAGGTCATAGCTGCCCTACTCCGTCATCGAACTCAGCTTTTCTCTCGCTTGTTCTTCATGCTCGTCGGTGATGGCATTGCCGACCGAGTTCGCCGCTAGCGTCAGTGCTGCCATGTCATCGGTAAAGCCGACACCAGCTAGTACATCTGGCACCATATCAGTGGGGAGAACAAAGTAAGCTAACGCGCCACCAAGGATCGCTTTGTGGCGAACAGAAGTATTGGAATCTGCCATCGCAAGCCATGATTTGATGCCCATAACCGCAATCTCTTCGCCTGCTTTCTTGACGGAATTTTTCATTTTGCGCCAGAAGGTTTTCTCATCTGGTGCTTGCATCGTTTGGTCTAAGACGTCATCGGGCGCCGAATTTACAGACATGCTTGTGGTCATCGTGCCTCCTAAATTTATGACTGTGGCATAGATATTAAGGCGATGAACCTGAACGTAGGATTAATAGCGAGTAATGATAATGAAAAAAGGAAACAAAATGGCTAGATAAAAAAATCCCCAAACCGAAGTCCGGGGATTATTGCTTTGGAAACAAAAAGTTTTGGAAATCAAAAGTCTTGGAAACCAAATGGTTTGAAACCAACAGCTTTGGGAACCAAGCTTTAGAAGCAGAATGCCTTATTGAGCAATCTTCTCCAATACACGCATCAGCATTTTGATACGTGGTTCAATAGACTCAAGCAACAAGTACTCTTGGTCACTGTGGAAGCCTGCACCGATAGGCCCTAGACCATCCAAAGTTGGAACGCCTAGAATCGCCGTGTTGTTTGCATCAGAGCCACCACCGACTTCCTTCCAATTGATGTCGATAGCCAGTTCACTTGCCGCTTCTTCAACTAGCATCATCAGGCTTTCTGTTTGTGGGCTTGGCACCATAGAAGGCTTATACGCTTCACGAACCAACTCGATGCTCACGCCATCAACGAATGGTGTTTCCAGCATGCCATTTAGCTTGCTATCGACATCATCGTACTCTTCGTTGCTCCAGAAACGCACATCCACGATCGCTTCAGCATGTTCCGGAACTATGTTCGCGCCGTTACCACCAGAAACAATACCGACGTTCAGCGTAGTACCAGATTCAAAGTTGGTCATTGCATTGACAGCCAGAATCCAATTCGCCATCTCAGTGATTGCGCTGCGGCCATTCTCTGGCTCGTTACCTGCGTGAGCTGCAACGCCATTAAAGGTCATTTTGTAGCGAGCCATGCCTTTACGCGCTTTCACTAGACCACCGTCTGCACGT
>NZ_JADDYG010000898.1:65670-66194 GCF_015163535.1 Vibrio sp. OPT46
GCTGCTTCTGCAACCAGTACATTCTTAGCATTTTTCGCTATTGATTGAATCCAATCCACAGAGTCCAGAGAACCCGTTTCTTCATCTGGGTTCATGCAGATAGCGATAGACAGCTTATCCAACACCGCTTGGTCTAGATTGCGCATCGCGTATACGATGTTCAGCAAGCCAGATTTCATGTCCGAGACGCCCGGTCCGTAAGCTTTCTCTGCATCTTGAGACATTGGACGAAGCTCAGCAGTACCTACAGGGAACACTGTATCCATATGACCAATCAGCATCACGTCGATTTGCTCAGCTTCCGGCTTGTTTCGAACTTCGAGACCGATGCCCGCTCTACCACAGTCGATGCGTTTTACGCTCCAACCTGACATCGCTTGGTACTTCTCTTCAAATTGAGAAGCGATGAACTCGATACCATCAGTGGTGTAAGTGCCACAATCCACATTGATTAGCGGACGTAGCTCTTCTAGATATTCATTTAGAGAGAATTGCATGACTCACTCCTAGACAAACAGATTCAT
>NZ_JADDYG010000898.1:66384-69237 GCF_015163535.1 Vibrio sp. OPT46
TTACTACGCCAACCGCGCCGCCCATCGACATCCAAGCACCGATCAATACCGCTGCTGCTTCACCCGGAAGACCAAACACCGCCATGATTGGAGAAAACACAGTGCCCATCAGATCCAGCGCGCCTGTGATTTGAAGTGCTTTGATGATAACGAACGCCATCAATACGTTAGGAACCGTAGAAGTAGTCGCAATCACCCAGCCTTTCTTTGCACCTTCGACGAAGATATCCGTCACCATTGGTTTTTTCGCTTTAACGTCACCCATTATGCCGTCTCCTCTTTTAGGTTCTCTGATTTGTTTTGGTCTTGCTTGTCTTCTTTACCTTCCGTCATGTTTAGGTAGATACGGAACAGGTTCGCACCGATGATCTTGAATGCGAACATCACCACAACCGCTAAACCAATAGAAGACGTTACCGCTAGAGAGCCGTCAGCCATCGTCAATGTGAACAGCACAGCGCCTGATGAGAAGAAGTTCACGATGGTTGCACCTGCAGTGAACTGGAACATAGTAAATACATCCGTTTCACGCTTAGTTAGGTGACCTTCATCTTTTAGCTGACGCGTCATAGCTGCACCTGCATCGGTACTTTGTAGAGAAGCAATCAGAGCCAGACCAGAGTTACCAGGGATACCCATTAGAGGACGTAGAAGAGGAGTAAGAAGCTTACGAGCAGCTTCGAGCGCACCGTAGTGCTCAAGTACGTTGATCATACCTAATGCGAACATAACGGTTGGAATCAAAGTTAGTGCGAAAATGAAACCGTCACGAGCACCGCTACCACCAGTACCGCGGAAAGAGGTAGTCGCAGCTTGAACCGCGCCATCCGCACCTTCCGTTACGCCGTAAGCCACTTTACCGAAAGAGCCATTAAGCGTTGTAAAGTCGAATACACCGTACCATTCGTTGGATTGCATCAGACCAGAAAAGAACACAACCGCAAACGCGAGTGCAATGTAACACCCGATCGTCACCTTGCGTTCAGCATGAACAGGGCTTGTCATAAATTCACCTATGTATGTGGAACAGAACGCATAGATGATCCCTTGAACGACGTGCTAGAGAGATGATCAAAATCAATCCATTTACCGAACAATCATGTCACTCAATTATGAAGTTTTATTTTATGATTTGAATCACATTTAAAAGATAATAAATATTTATGACCAAGATAAGGTAGATTTATCTAACTATCAGCAAATCTCATCCATTAACAAAACAAACCAAAATTATGAACAAGTTTGTTATTAGCCACACCTTCGACGTGCTTCATGGTTTGTTGCTTATTTGAGATTTCTTGACCAAAAATTAACAAAAGTTCCGTGTAATTTATTTTAGGGTGGTTCGGTCATTACTTAGAGACTTACTCAGGGTTTGCCTTTTGCTTCGATCACAATCCAACATCGCTCGATGGACACTTGCCCTTGTGGCTTGGGTTATCGTGATCTGTTTAAGTAAAAATGCAGGCTTCTACCAATCTTGCCCTCTGATTGGCGTGCAAGTGACAGCTGAACACGCTGCTGCGCAGCAACAAAAGAGCGAGAAAGGGCTGACTAAGCAGTGTGAATTGTCTGAAAAGCTGATTCAGGTTTCACAAAACCATCTCGACAGCTTCATTGTGCCCTTATTCCTATTTGCGTTCGTCTTGCTATCTATCACTAGCACCGACCGTAATGCTTTCCGCCATCATACCGAGCCGATACCCGACAAATATCGGGTGCACCTCAAGCTATGTGTGTTTAGAGAATAAAACCCGATTGCTCTTCTTCCCCAAATCAATTGTTTTATTTTTAATCACTTCGCGACAAAAACCGCGAAGAAAGAGAGTTTTAGGAAATATCATGAAATTCACACGCACACTATTAACTGTGGCTATCGCGCTGGTACCTCTATTTTCACACGCAGCAGAAAAAACGTCAGAAGAGAAGCTGCAAGAAATTACTCAACTACTGAAAGAAAACCCGCAGATCCTCGATTCACTGCATCAGAACCTGCAAGACTACGTCGCTTACCAAAAAACGTTTAACGCAACTTTGGATGAAGCGCGCGCCTATCTTAACGATGGCAAGCACTCTTACTTCGGTGCAGAGAACCCAGAACTGACGATCATCAACGTAACCGATTACAGCTGTCCTTTCTGTAAGCGTCTTGAAGGTGAGCTAGTGAAGGTAGAGAAAGAATATCCGCAGGTAAAAGTGCTGAACATGACGGTATCGTTCAAAGAACAGTACGAGAAGAACGGTTACAACTCGGCAAGTTACGCATTGAACGTATGGCAGAACCAACATGACAAGTACAAAGAAGTGCACGACTTGTTGGTGAAGAAGCCGGGTCCACATGATGCAAGTTCACTACAAAAAATCGCTAAGAAAACCGGCACAGAAGCACAGCTTGTCGACGACAAAGAGACCAAAGCGTTGTTGGATAAAAACTACGAGTACTTCACTCGCTTAGGTCTACGAGGCACACCAGCGATCATCATTAATGACCAAGTCATTCCGGGTTATGTACCTTTCGAAGAGCTTGAGAAAGTCATCGACCAAGAGCTAAAGAAATAACTATCGAAATAGATAGTTATTAGGGTCTGTTGACCTTTCGCGGTTAAATTTTGTTCGAGATAAAATCGTTTTAGGCGAGGCAAGGAGTATGTCGCCTAGTCACTCTAAGCAAGTGCGCCTTAACAAAGCATAAAACGATTTTAGCCGAACCCTTTGGGCAGTGTTTGTTGGTCATTTCTACTGCGTTATCGACTTCTTATGTAGGCTAGCTACATAGCAAAGTCTCTGTCTTGTATAAATACCCAACAATTCGCTGCAAAAATCAGCTCGAAAGGTCCACAGACCCTAGAATAG
>NZ_JADDYG010000898.1:69297-70231 GCF_015163535.1 Vibrio sp. OPT46
ATAAGTAAACATCAAAAACAACAAAGCCCTTCCCTGAGAACTCAAGAAAGGGCTTTTTCTATCTAGGCTTAAAACAAAGTTCTAACTACTTGTCACGCCCCACAAACGCCACAACGACTTTGTCATTGCCAAGCGAGCGAGAGAACACGTATGCGCCTTCTTGTTCAATCACGTGATGCTGACCTGCACCAATCGCTGGATGCGCTTTCCGGAACTGACCAAGGGTTTGCCAATGCTTGAGCAGCGCTTGCTTCTCATCCGATAGCTTCCATACCATGTCAGAGCGTGTGCCTTGGTGGAAATCGTCCGCGTAAGGACCAATGTTACGACCCACTTCGTCACCGTAGTAAACCTGAACAGCACCAGGGCTTAGAAGCAGTGCATTCGCTGCGTTACGCTGCATGCCGTAATCTTTGAAGCGAGAAAAGAACAACTCCGTATCGTGAGAAGACATGTAGCTCACAGGGTTAAAGTCTTTCTCATTGGCGATAGTATCTGCATAGCTTTGGTAGGTGTCTGCCATTTGGCTGAAACACGCCGCGCCTTTGTCTAACTTCTTCTGCATGTCGAAGTTAATCAACGCATCAAAGCCATCGTCAAAGTAAGGGCTGCGATAAGCGGTATGTCCCCATACTTCACCCATCATCCAGAATGGCTGACCTGACTTACCGTTCTCTTTACGCCACTGCTCAAGACTGCTTGAAGCCTCTTCTTTCAAGCGTTTCCACACATCGCCTTCAACGTGCTTCACCGTATCGACACGGTAGCCATCAATACCAAAGCGCTTCACCCAATCAGTTTGCCACTCAATCAAGTAATCCGAGACGGTGTAATTGTCACGCGCCTCTACGCGAGTACCAGGGTTATCCAATAGCCACTGCGCAGGCTTCACGGCTTTGTCTGATTCGGTAATAAAATCAGGCAAACCCGCCAA
>NZ_JADDYG010000898.1:70326-70713 GCF_015163535.1 Vibrio sp. OPT46
TCCAGTCACCGCCCCACCATTTCGCCCAGTTTGGACTCTGGTAATCAATATTCTGGTGGTAGCTATGCCAATTTTCACCCGCTTTTGGTTGCCAATCCCCCCACTTCTTAGGTAGTTCAGCGTTTGGTTTTAACACCTCAATACCATCAAATTGCAAATCGGCTAACGTTGAGTAACCAGTGTGGTTGATTACTGCGTCCATCAAGACTTTAAGGCCACGTTTATGTGCCTCTTCCACCAGCTTTTTAAGATCAGCTTCGTTACCGAAGTTCTCATCAATCTTGGTAAAGTCACGCGTCCAGTAACCGTGGTAAGCGTAAAATGGGAATGAGCCGCTATCGCCGCCGCCCACAAAACCGTGTACTTGCTCAACGATTGGCGACAACC
>NZ_JADDYG010000898.1:70773-74198 GCF_015163535.1 Vibrio sp. OPT46
AAATTGCATCTGTACCTAGGCTCTTTATGTAATCTAGCTTTTCGATCACACCTTTTAGGTCACCACCGTGAAAGGTACCAACCTCTTCTTTACCGTCTTTCTTGCGACCATAGCTGTTATCATTGCTGGTATCGGCATTGTTGAAACGGTCGACCATCACGAAGTAAATATTGGCATTACGGTAATCAAACGGTACTGCTTCTTTGGTTTTCTTCACTGGCTCTAGTAGCACCAAACCGCCTGAGTCTTTGCTTGGCGTCAGCGATACTTGCTGATCTTTTACTTCGACCATTTGACCAGAATAGGCATCACGCAACTTGGTGCCATCGGGGAAACTGTCACCCAGCGCGATGGTGACTTCGCCGCCTTGGTAAACCTCACATTGCACTTGTGGGATTGGGCGTTTGAATTCAGTCTTGGCGGCTTTCTTAGGTTCACGCTTGAAGCGCAGTGTTTTCGCTTCCACATCAAAAGCAAAAGAGTAATCGCCAGTAAAACGGATTTTTAACGGCAGTTCTGTTGGTTTTCCGCAGTTCAGCGCGATAGTTTTGTTGAATTTGACCTTCTGGCCATCAGGCGCGACACAGTCGCCTTCAACACCCGTGATTTTGAGCGTGTATCCGTCTTTGGTTAAGGGCACAACCAAAGGCTGCTCTGCACTTAACGGAAAGTCACGGCTGTTGGTCGTGGTAGAAATGGTGATGTTTGGCTCGGCGATGGCACTTGCCGATGCAAGCAATAAGGTAGTCGTAATCAGATTCAGTTTCATCGTTCAGTCCATTGGTTGCGCATAGGCGCAGTATTCGTGTTGTAGTTTTATTCACACTAATAGTAAATGGATGAAAAACTGAGCGCATCATTCTGAAAAGCTACGCCCTAAAGCTTGTGACGCTTCACATTTTGCTTTTATGGGGGCGTAGTTCTACTTATGAGCAGGGTAAAAAGGAGTTTAAAGCTGAACGCTACCAAGGTTACGCATTTGTCTCATCGCCCAATTGACGCGGCTGATGGTGTAAGAAGTCTGAGGGTAAACTTTGATGCGATACGGATTTGGCAGCACCACCGCAAGCCTTGCTGCTTGGCGTGTTGAAAGTTGTTTAGCAGGAATACCAAAGTAGTTTTGCGCAGCGGCTTCCGCGCCATAAATACCTGGACCAAACTCCACCACATTCAAATACACTTCAAGAATGCGTTTTTTACTCCACATTGCTTCCATCAGCAGAGCAAAATAAAGCTCATACGCTTTGCGCACATAAGAGTGTGAAGGAAACAGAAACACGTTCTTTGCAGTTTGCTGAGTAATCGTGCTCGCACCGCGAGAGGGACCGCTCTCGCCAGACTCTGAGATCACTTTAAACAAGGAATCAAAATCCACTCCGTAATGGGTCGGGAACTTTTGATCTTCTGTCGCAATCACGGCCAGTTGAATGTGTTTAGAAATATCACTCAAAGGCACCCATTCATTTTGACTCTCTTCAGGAAATCCTTCAGGAGGAGAAATTATGCGGCTGATCTTCCATCCCCAAATTGGTGGATCGATGTATTTCACTATGCCAACGAGCATCACTGGTAAAAGCAAAAGCACCAATAAGATATTGAACAGAAGGGATTTAATCTTTCTCAAAGTCCGACCTAGCCTGATTTCATAAAACAATATGATGCAAGTATAGAGTATGCAGTCTGTTTATCGTTAGTGAAAACTTGGTTAAAAAAAGCCCGATTTACAATGTAAAACGGGCTTAGAATTTGATTAGACTAAATTATTTGTGCAGCTTGTAGAACACGGTTGAAAGTGGAGGCAAACGAAGCTCAAGTGATTGAGGCAGTGATTCACTTTCGACTTGTTCCGTTTTCACACTGGTCAGCACTTTAAAATCGCTTCCGCCGTATTTGCTGTCGTCCGTGTTCAGCAGCAGTTCGTATTGACCTGCATTTGGAACACCTAAACGGAAACGCTCGTGTGGTACGGGCGTAAAGTTGGTGATGATGAGAATACGCTCACCCTCTTTACTGATACGCTCGTGCGCTAGGATGCTTGCATCTGCCTCGTCTTGTAGACGCCACTCAAAACCAGCAGGAGCACAATCTTGATCGTGCATCGCCGCTTCATTTCGGTACAAGTGGTTCAAATCGCGCATCAGCTTTTGAACGCCTTGATGACGTTCGTATTCCAGCAAGAACCATTGCAACTGATCATCGTGGTTCCACTCCGCCGTTTGGCCGATTTCCGCGCCCATGAAGTTCAGCTTTTTGCCCGGTTGACCATACATATAACCGTAGTATGCACGTAGGTTTGCGGTTTGCTGCCATTCATCGCCCGGCATCTTGTTATGGATAGAGCCTTTTCCGTACACCACCTCGTCGTGAGAGAGAGACAAGACGTAGTTTTCGCTGTGCGCATAAACCAGCGGGAAGGTGATGGTATTGTGGTGGTATTTACGGTGAACAGGATCTTCTTTGATGTATGAAAGACTGTCGTGCATCCACCCCATATTCCACTTGAAGCCAAAGCCTAAACCACCCATAAAGGTTGGCGCAGACACACCCGGAAACGCCGTTGACTCTTCCGCAATCGTCATCGCATTCGGGAAGTGCTTGTACACTTCTTCGTTCATCCATTTTAAGGTTGCGATTGCGTCGTAGTTTTCGTTGCCACCATCAACGTTCGGGACCCACTGATCGTGGCTACGTGAATAATCGAGATAGAGCATCGACGCAACAGCATCGACACGAATGCCATCAATATGGAATTGTTCAAACCAGTACAGCGCATTCGAGACAAGGAAGCGACGTACATGTTCACGGCCTAAATCGTAAATGTAGGAGTTCCAATCTTGGTGCCAACCGCGACGAGGATCTGGATCATGGAACAGAGGCGTACCATCAAAGTTAGCTAAACCATGATCATCCGATGGGAAATGCGCAGGAACCCAATCCAGCACTACACCGATACCAGCTTGGTGACACGCATCCACGAAGAATTTGAAATCATCAGGTGAGCCAAAACGGCTAGTTGGTGCAAACAAGCCAACAGGTTGATAGCCCCATGAACCATAGAATGGATGCTCAGACACAGGCATCAGCTCAACGTGGGTGTAGCCCATATCCACAAGGTATGGCACCAACTGCTCCGCGAGTTCGCGGTAGTTCAGGAAATCACCGTTCTCGTCGCGCTTCCATGATCCAGCATGTAGCTCGTAAAACGATAACGCTTCATCACGCTTTTGTGTCACTGCACGGTTTTGCCATTTCGCATCTTGCCATTGGTAACGCTTGTGATCGTAGGTAATGGATGCGAACGATGGGTATTGCTCAGAGTAGAAACCCCAAGGGTCTTGTTTGTGTGGCAACCCTTCCCCATTTGGCCCTTTGAGCTCAAATTTGTATTGTACCCCCTCTTCCAAACCAGGAATGAATAGGCCCCA
>NZ_JADDYG010000898.1:74251-75061 GCF_015163535.1 Vibrio sp. OPT46
GATACCGTAGTCTAAGCGTTGCATTGGATGACGACGGCCATCCCATTGGTTGAAGCAACCCACAAGGCTAACAGCAGATGCATGTGGTGCATAAACAAGGAAACGCACACCAGAGATGTTTTCACCGCCACGTTCTAGCGTGACAAAGTGTGCGCCCATGTAGTGATACATGTCTTTTGGCGTATGCAGATGCTCGTACTCTTGGTAGATATTGTGGTACTGGTACGGGTCATCAATAATTTGTTCAACACCATTCCAATCGACCGCTAAACGGTAGTGGGTCAGGTGTAAATCGCGTTGCTCTTTTAAGATGAAACCGCTGTCGCCATCACGCTCAAGCGCCACGCGAGGTTCACCATTAACAAGCAGTTCAACCTTGTTTGCGCCCGGCATCCAAACTCTCAGCGAAGCTTCGTCGTCAATGAAAGGACCCAGCGCCGCAAATGGATCTGAGTAAGCCGCCTCAGCAAGCAGTTCGTATGCGCGTTCGTGTTGTTTCT
Organism: Vibrio sp. OPT46; assembly: GCF_015163535.1. Taxonomy (NCBI): domain Bacteria; kingdom Pseudomonadati; phylum Pseudomonadota; class Gammaproteobacteria; order Vibrionales; family Vibrionaceae; genus Vibrio; species Vibrio sp. OPT46. The sequence continues at coordinate 74,752 of NZ_JADDYG010000898.1, forward strand.
TTATTTTCTTGGTTTTGGTGGTTTTCAAATCTTTCTCCCTAGAGCCAACATCCTTTTCAAGACCAGAGATCTGAATCAAACATCGGTTTCTCCACAGCCAACGTTGTGAACTCACAAAAAGACTCCGCTTCTCACGTTCGTTGCGTAAACGGCGTCAAAATACAAAAATGCCCGCTATTGTCGCGGGCATAATAACGGTACTTCATCCTAACGGATTGTGTTTTAGGAATGAGTGACCTAGACGGAACTTTCGTACCTCTGAGCTAACAAAATTGGTAATCAGCTCGTCCATCTACGCCACTCTAGGCAT
>NZ_JADDYG010000898.1:75071-75170 GCF_015163535.1 Vibrio sp. OPT46
TATCCTTTTCAAGACCAGAGATCTGAATCAAACATCGGTTTCTCCACAGCCAACGTTGTGAACTCACAAAAAGACTCCGCTTCTCACGTTCGTTGCGTA
>NZ_JADDYG010000898.1:75180-75328 GCF_015163535.1 Vibrio sp. OPT46
CTTACTTACTCGCCTGTGCACGAACTTCAGTAAGGCGTTTAGAAATACGGTTCACATCTTCACGGCTGAAGATTTCATCTAGGTTCATCGACAATTTACGACGCCAGTTTGGATACTCATCCACCGTACCAGGAATATTGACCGGTTG
>NZ_JADDYG010000898.1:75338-75636 GCF_015163535.1 Vibrio sp. OPT46
TTTACTTACTCGCCTGTGCACGAACTTCAGTAAGGCGTTTAGAAATACGATTCACATCTTCACGGCTGAAGATTTCATCTAGGTTCATCGACAATTTACGACGCCAGTTTGGATACTCATCCACCGTACCAGGAATATTGACCGGTTGATCCATTTCTAGCCAGTCTTCAAGCTGAACACTAAGCAGTGCAGAGTCACCCGCGGCTACGTGCAGTTGCAGCGCTTCGCTTAGGTATGAATCCATTGGCACGTACTGAGCATCATGACCAATGCCTTCTGGCAAATAGCCATGCCAGCG
>NZ_JADDYG010000898.1:75646-81002 GCF_015163535.1 Vibrio sp. OPT46
CACACTAAGCAGTGCAGAGTCACCTGCGGCTACGTGCAGTTGCAGCGCTTCGCTTAGGTATGAATCCATTGGCACGTACTGAGCATCATGACCAATGCCTTCTGGCAAATAGCCATGCCAGCGAACACTGTCTAGAATGCCTTGTTTGCACTTCAAGCGATCAGCGAATAGGCCTTCCAACTGCTGCTCATCAGGGTACAGACCAATCTCACGCCCCATCTTCAAGTCATCACAGTGCCAGAAACCGCGTAGTGTTGGCATATCGTGCGTACACAGCGCAGCCATAGACTGCTCAGCGTAGTGCTTCGGAGAAATAAAGCCACCGTCGTCTTTTGATGTTTCGAAGAAGAAGACTTTGTACGAATGCACACCCGCATCACGAAGGATATCAACGATTTCATCAGGTACAGTACCCAAGTCTTCACCGATTACAGAACACTGATGACGGTGAGATTCCAACGCTAGGATTGCTAGCATATCTTCCACTGGGTAGTACAGGTATGCGCCTTCTGTCGCTTTCTCGCCTTTTGGAATCCACCAAAGGCGAAGCAGGCCAAGTACGTGGTCGATACGCAATGCACCACAATGCTTCATGTTAGCACGTAGCAATTTGATGTAAGCGTCGTAGCCAGTCGCTTCTAAAACCTGAGGGTTAAGCGGAGGCAGACCCCAGTTTTGGCCTAGTGGACCAAGTACATCTGGTGGTGCACCGATGCTTGCATCCAATACTAGCGCGCCTTCATCAGCCCATGTTTCACTACCAGAATCAGCAACACCAACCGCAAGGTCACGGTACAAACCCACAGCCATGCCTTTTTCTTCGGCTAGCGCTTGCGCTTCTTTGATTTGATCGTCTGCGATCCATTGCAGGTACATGTACAAGTGAACACGATCTTGGTTATCCTTGATGTACTTCTGAGTACCAGCTGCGTCGAATGTGCGGTATTTCTCAGGGAATACAGGCCAACCCCACATGTTTGCATCTTCTGCATGTAAATCAGCATGAAGTGCATCGAATGCAGCTTGATGTAGCAAGCTGTCGCCGCCTTTTTCAACAAAGTCCAAGAAGGCACGAGCGCGATCGGTGTTCTTGTCTAAATGGCGAGCTTTAAACTCACTGAATAGCAGCGGAAGAACGCTCATTTTTAGTTGCGAAACTTCGGTGTAATTCACCCAATGAGAGTCTCGCGCTTTTTGTAGACGTTGTTGGAACTCTGCACTACCCACTCGCTGTTGTGCTTCTGCACTTAGCGCGAATTCAGGTACAGAGCTTACGTCGATGTACATGATGTTCAACCAACGACGAGAAGACGGGCTGTATGGGCTTGCCCCTTCTGGATTCGCAGGGAACAGCGAGTGAATAGGGTTCAAGCCAATGAAGTCACCGCCACGAGAGGCAATATCACTCACCAGTTGTTTTAGGTCGCCAAAATCACCGATGCCCCAGTTATGCTGAGTACGCAGTGTGTAAAGCTGGATACTAGGACCCCATAGCTTTTTGTGTTGGTTTAGATCGTCTTGTTTGAAACACGCTTTCGGCGTAATGATCAATGACATCTCGTAAGGTGTTTTACGACGCTTACGACTGATGATCAGTTTGTGATAACCCCAAGCCAAGTTCTTTGGCAATGCAAACACTAGAGGGCCACCCTCAGCACGCTCATCACGAACAATTTGGGACTGAAGATAGCCTTCAAGTACCTCTCCTTGTTCTGTTTCTAAACGCCAGCTGAATTCACTCTCACGAGCACTCGTACCTAGGTTTAGTTCCACTTCGACTGGTTCGCCGTCGCGTAAAACAAGAACAGGGGCTAGTACGTCTTTTTTATGTTTCTTTTCAGCAGAAGCCAGTAGTTTTTCATCACTGCTAGTATCGTAGCCAAGCGAAGCGAGCAAGCGGCGTAGCGTCTCCTCAGACACTTTAGCCTCATCTCCCCAAGCACTGACATAGCTATCAGCCAATCTCGCCATTTCCGCGACTTTCTTTAATGCTGTTTGTTCTTTCATCGCTTTCTCCGAAGGTAATACCAACACCTTCCATGTAGGGTTTTATTGTTATCAATAACTTCTTTTGGAAAATGACCAAAGGTAGCGCTTGGCTACCTTGGTCTTAACTAGGTTCTATTAGCGTTTCACCGCTTCAAGTTTCCAGATATTGTTCACGTAGTCGCGGATTGAGCGGTCTGACGTGAACTTGCCAACAAGGGCGGTATTAAGAATGGCCTTCTTCGCCCAGCCAGCTTGATCTTTATATTGTTCGCTCATGTCTTCGTGCGCTTTCACGTAAGATGCAAAGTCCGCAAGACATAAGTACGGGTCACCGCCGTCTAGTAGGCTGTCGTATGTGGCACGCAGTAAGCCCGGTTGACCTGGAGTGAATTCTTCACCCAGTAGTAGGTCCATGGACGCTTTGAGTAAGTGATCCGCATTGTAGTAATCAAATGGGTTATAACCTTGAGCTTTCAGCGCTTTCACACCTTCAACATCTAGACCGAAGATATAGATGTTCTCATCGCCTACTTCCTCACGAATCTCAACGTTTGCACCATCCATTGTACCGATAGTTAGCGCACCGTTTAGCGCCATCTTCATGTTACCTGTACCTGATGCTTCTTTACCCGCTAGCGAGATTTGTTGAGAAACGTCAGCCGCAGGGATAATGATTTCAGCCATGCTCACGCGGTAGTCAGGGATGAATACCACTTTCAGCTTGTTACCGATGCGAGGATCGTTGTTCACCTTGTCTGCAATCTTGTTGATTGCGAAGATGATTTCTTTCGCTAGGTGGTAACCCGGTGCTGCTTTTGCTGCGAAGAACACAACGCGTGGCGTACACTCAAAACCTGGTTCATTAAGAATACGGTGGTACAGAGACAGTACGTGTAGCAAGTCTAGATGCTGACGTTTGTACTCGTGCAGACGCTTGATTTGAACATCGAAGATTGCATTAGTATCGAGCTCGATACCCATGTTCTCTTTCACCCAAGTTGCTAGGCGTTCTTTGTTCTCTTTCTTCACTGCCATGAATTCTTTTTGGAATGTCGCGTCAGTAGCGTACTTCGCAATACCTTCAAGTTGCTCTAGTTTCGCTGGCCATTCTGGGCCGACTTTCTCAGTGATAAGCTGAGACAGACCTGGGTTACAGAACTTCAACCAGCGACGTGGCGTAATACCGTTCGTTACGTTGTGTAGACGTGTCGGGTACATTTCGTGGAACTCTGGGAATAGGTCTTTCTTAACCAATTCAGAGTGAAGTGCTGCTACACCGTTTACTGCGTAAGAGCCGATTACACATAGGTTTGCCATGCGAACCATGCGGTGGAAACCTTCTTCGATGATAGAAAGCTTCTGTTGTTTCGCGACATCACCCGGCCACATTGCACGTACGTCTTGTAGGAAGCGGTGGTTGATCTCGTAAATGATCTCCATGTGACGTGGTAGCAGGTGCTGGATTAGCGACTCTGGCCATGTCTCTAGTGCTTCTGGAAGTAGCGTGTGGTTGGTGTAAGCAAATGTCTTAGAGCTGATTTCCCAAGCCGCTTCCCAAGCTAAACCTTTTTCATCCATCAGGATGCGCATTAGTTCAGGAATCGCAATCGTTGGGTGTGTATCGTTAAGCTGGATAGTCTCTTGCTTAGGTAGATCCGCTAGCGAGTAGCCCGCAGCTTCGTGGCGACGTAGGATGTCACGTACAGACGCTGCTGAGTGGAAGTACTGCTGCATTAGACGCAGTGTTTTACCTTTCTCGTGGTTGTCATTCGGGTAAAGCACTTTAGTGATGTTACCTGCGTCGATCAGTGCGTGCTGAGCTTCGAAGTAATCACCATTGTTAAAGCTTGCTAGTGAGAATGGTGCAATCGCCTGACATTCCCAAAGACGTAGCGGGTAAACCGTGTCTGATTCGTAACCCACAATTGGAAGATCCCAAGGCATTGCTCTTACTGTCATGCCTGGTACCCATTTGCGGACTTCTTTACCGTTCTCGTTAATCACTTCAACGTGACCGTAAAAACCGATCTCTTGCGCAAGTTCTGGACGCGCAATTTCCCAAGGGTAGCCTTCTACACCGCGCCATGCGTCAGGTGCTTCTTGCTGGCGACCATCTTTGAATGACTGTTTAAATAGACCGTATTCGTAATGTAAACCATAGCCGACAGTTGGGAATTCTTGTGCCGCACATGAATCCATGAAACACGCAGCCAGACGACCAAGGCCACCGTTACCCAATGATGGGTCGCGCTCTTCTTCTAGCAGATCAGTTAGGTTGTAACCCAGTTCAGCCATTGCTTCTGTTACTTGTTCATACAGACCCATGCTGATTAGGTTGTTACCCGTCAAACGACCGATAAGGAATTCTAGCGAAAGGTAGTTAACGCTCTTCGCACTTTTAATGCGTGGATCTTCTTCTGTCGCAAGCAAATCTAGAGTAGTAAATTCAGCCAGAGCATGCCCCATTGCTAGGTACCATGCGCGGCTGTCTGCGTTTTCAATCGTATGAGCGTAAGTTACAGATAAGTGTTTCTTTACGCTTTCTTGGAACGACTTCTTGTCAAATTGTTTTTGTTGAGTAGGTTTCATTACGAAATTCTCACGTCTTTTGGTAATTCATCTGCCATACATCGTGCATTTACCTCTGTGAATAAACATCCTCCTAATTCTCATCCTTTGAAGGAGGAGGGCTGAGGGCGTAGAGGGGGTACCATTGCTAGGTTAGTGATCCAAATCTCAACAAAGTGAACTTTGCACCAGTTCTTAGTGATTTTGATCACAATGGAATGTGAGAAAGGTTAAAACCCGTTCATGACGCTTTTTATAGTCCACTCATCTGATGATGTGAAAATTGTAATATCGGTCACATTAACTCGGTCAGCGTAGAAGAACTTTTCGTAATCTATGTGCAACGCGATCTTAACGCTAACGAAACAAACGACATTTAAGTGACGACAATCACAAATAAAGGGCGTAGTTGATGGTAAATCCATCAACCCTTGAGAATTAGGAAGTGGATCAAAGTAACGAACATTTCTGATGTCGTAACATCCCTCTCAGCTCACAGGATTGTACGCTTTTTATACAAGCTAGAATTAGGCGATGTGAGTTATTTCTAGTTTTCGCTAGCTTTTATATCTAAGTGACCGTATGGAATGGTTTTTCAGACGGACGCAAGCCCCAATAGTAGCGACATTATCCGGTATTCAAACAGTGTTTTTGATGCTGATGACATCATTCAGTAAGACGGCTTTCAAGGGGGCTTTACTAGAATGATCACGTTGCTGTCATTTGGGTATACATAAATAAGGACATAACTACTAATGTGGATTCCATCTAAGCTTACTCGACCAGGACGCCTGCACAA
>NZ_JADDYG010000898.1:81012-94745 GCF_015163535.1 Vibrio sp. OPT46
ACTCAGCTCACAGGATTGTACGCTTTTTATACAAACTAGAATTAGGCGATGTGAGTTATTTCTAGTTTTCGCTAGCTTTTATATCTAAGTGACCGTATGGAATGGTTTTTCAGACGGACGCAAGCCCCAACAGTAGCGACATCATCCGGCATTCAAACGGTGTTTTTGATGCTGATGACATCATTCAGTAAGACGGCTTTCAAGGGGGCTTTACAAGAATGATCACGTTGCTGTCATTTGGGTATACATAAATAAGGACATAACTACTAATGTGGATTCCATCTAAGCTTACTCGACCAGGACGCCTGCACAATGCCATCGTGCGCCCACGAGTGTTGGACTTACTACAGCAAGCGCCTTACTACAAATTGGTTTTATTCCGATCCCCAGCAGGTTACGGAAAAACAACAATGGCAGCGCAGTGGCTATCCGATAAGCCAAACGTCGGTTGGTACAGCATTGATGACAGCGATAACGACGGCTTTCGCTTTGTAAACTATCTGCTTCAAGCATTAAACAAAGCCACCAACTTCAGTTGCGCTAACGCACAAAAACTGGCGGAAAAACGTCAGATCTCGTCTTTACGCTCCCTATTTAGCGAAGTATTCGCTGAAATGGCTGACTTTCATCAAGAGTGCTACGTGGTGCTTGATGACTACCATTTAATCACGAATGATGAAATCCATGAATCCATGCGTTTCTTTTTAAAGCACATGCCAGACAACCTCACCGTTGTGGTAACCAGTCGTGCAGCGCCGCCTCTGGGCACTGCAAACTTACGTGTTCGTGATTTAATGATCGAAATCGGCAACGAGATGTTGGCGTTTGATACCGAAGAAACCACTCGCTTCTTTAACCAGCGTATCGCCGATGGTATTGATGAAGACATGGCGAACAGCCTAAGAACCTATGTTGAAGGTTGGCCATCGGCGATGCAGTTGATCGCATTACAAGCCCAACATCAAAACCGCACATTGGCACAAACTGTAGAGTCGGTATCGCAGTTCAATCACGCGCACTTGTGGGATTACTTGGTCGAAGAAGTGTTTGACTTACTCGATCACGAAACTCGTCACTTTTTAATGCAAGTATCCGTGCTTGACCACTTCAATGATGAGCTAGTGTTTGCCCTTACCCAACGCGAAGATGCACTGGGAATGATTGAATCGCTTAACCGTTACGGCTTATTCATTTATCCGCTCGAAGGGGAACAGAACTGGTTCCGGTTCCATAACTTATTTGGCGAGTTTTTGTCTCATGAGCGCCAAGCTCGTATTCCTCAGCAAGAAAAAGATCTCCACCGCAATGCTGCTATCGCTTGGTTACAACAAAAAGCACCACACCAAGCGATTCATCATGCACAAAAATCGAATGATAAGGACTTAGTGGTAGAGATCCTAAACGAATTCGGCTGGAAGATGTTTAACCAAGGCGAACTCAGCACACTGGAAAGCTCAATTAACAAGTTGGACGATGATCTGTTGTTCAGCCACCCAAAACTTACGATGCTCCGAGCATGGTTGGCTCAAAGTCAGCATCGTTATAACCAAGTGGGCCACCTGCTTGAAGAAGCGGAAGAGGAACACAAAAAGCGTAACATTGCGTTAGATATTCATTATCAAGGTCAAGCAAACGCGTTGCTTGCTCAAGTGGCTATCAACAGTAACCAACCAGAAAAAGCTCTCGAATTAGCGGAGCTAGCGCTTAGCCAACTTGATAACACTATTTACCGTAGCCGAATTGTGGCGACTTCGGTTGTTGGTGAAGTTAACCACGTGCTAGGTAAACTAGACCGTGCTTTGCCGATGATGCAACAAACTGAAAAGCTAGCTCGTCAGTATCAGGTATATCACCAAGCGTTATGGGCAATATTGCAGCAAAGCGAGATTTTAATTGCACAAGGTTACGTGCAAGCGGCCTTTGAACTACAAGATTCCGCATTCCGTCTGATTGAAGATCAGCAGCTTCAGCATGTTCCTCTTCATGAATTTTTGCTGCGTATTCGCGCGCAAGTACTTTGGTGCTGGAACCGACTTGATGAAGCGGAAGAATGCGCGTACAAAGGTCTGCAAATTCTCGAAAACCATTCACCAAGCAAGCACTTACATAGCTATTCGATGTTGGCGCGTATTGCGATTGGACGCGGTGAATTAGACAAAGCTGGTAAATTCATTGAGCATATACAGCACTTGATGAAACAGTCGACTTATCACGTAGATTGGACTGCAAACGCTTCACTATCGTTGATTCTATTTTGGCAAGCGCGCGGGAATACCGATGCAATGCAAGAATGGCTCAACACTGCGGTTCGTCCTGAATCGGCATGCAACCACTTTTCTCAATTGCAATGGCGTAACATTGCCCGCGCCCACATTAACTTAGGCCAATATACCGACGCTCGTGCTGCGTTAGATTTCCTCCAAGGTGAAGCTCGTCGCACTAACCTAATCACAGATACTAATCGCAACTTAGTGGTTGAAGCGGTCCTTTCTGCTCGCCAAAAAGATGAGGAGCAAGCCAAGGCTCTGTTAAAAGAAGCATTAGTAATGACGAACCAAACTGGCATGGTCGGAAACTTCCTGATTGATGGTGCAACCATTGGCGGTCTGCTGGAGAAGTTGAGCCTCCGCCATGAACTGGGCGATCTTGAGCGTCACCGTGCTCAACAGTTAATGAAGGACATTTCATCGAATCAACGTAGCCGGTCGATTCACTTTGATGAAGACTTTATTGAAAAGTTGGTGAATCACCCTAATGTGCCAGAGCTAGTACGTACCAGCCCATTAACACAACGCGAATGGCAGGTTCTGGGACTGATTTATTCAGGCTTTAGTAACGAGCAAATCGCACAAGAGCTGGATGTGGCAGGTACGACAATTAAAACCCACATTCGCAACCTGTACCAAAAGCTTAATATTGCTAATCGTAAAGAAGCCATTGTGACAGCTGAAAATTTGCTGCAGTTGATGGGATACTGAACTGCTCGATAAACGGGTTAAAACGTAAAGTAAAACACAAGGGTTGGCGTAACACGTCAGCCCTTTTTTATGACTGACAGTAAGAGAAGTGCAATTTGCAAAGCACGTAAGTAACGTTGTTCATATAAAAAAATAGCCAACCGCAATAATCGCGATTGGCTTATATTTAGTGTGAACAAATTGTATTCACTAACAACGTCAGTTGGCTAGGTGACCCTCGGCTTAAGAAGGGTCGAGCAGTATTATGCATTAATCATGCCAAAATGCAAAGACTTATTTTTGGGCACAAGATCTCATATAAGCTGGATTTATTCACGCGCAAATTATCAAAATGCAATTTTATAATGCAAATTGCAATTGCATAATGCAACCAAGATTGATAATTGATAGTAGAGTTAATCATCTCAAAAATGTAAACCAAGCATTAAAAGCTCGTTACGGCGGCATTGTCTCTTGGCGGGTAATAAAGATAGGCAATAGATTGGATATAAAACCAAGTAGTTACAGCACTATTTCATACTTTTTTCATCGCAATGTTTGTATACTCTCTGCCATCGAAACGACTTAGCATTAGAGCAATGAACTACTTAATTACTTTCTTCAAGGGAATCGCCATGGGTGCAGCAGATGTTGTACCTGGTGTATCTGGCGGCACCATCGCGTTTATCACTGGTATTTACGATACGCTGCTTGAAAGCATTCGACGCATTAACCCCTCACTTTTCTCTATCTGGCGAAAAGAAGGGGTTAAAGCCGCGTTTAATCACATCAACGGATTCTTCCTTATCGCTCTGTTTGCCGGCATTTTCACCAGTATTGCAACGCTAGCAAAGTTGATTACTTGGCTTCTTGACACACACCCGATCCCACTTTGGTCATTTTTCTTTGGTCTGATTTTAGTCTCTGTGTATCACATTATTCGTCAGGTTGAGCAACGCGATCTTGTCCGCTTTGTCATTCTGCTCGTTGGTGTCGGGTTTGCTTATAGTATTACTGTGCTCAAACCTTTACACATGGAACCAACGGCCATTAATACCTTATTCGCTGGAGCTATCGCGATTTGTGCGATGATCTTGCCGGGTATCTCTGGCAGTTTTATTTTGCTGCTGATTGGCATGTATGCTCCTGTATTAGCCGCAGTGAAAGGTTTTCAAGTCGATACATTAGCGCTATTTTTGTCTGGCTGCGTGATCGGTTTACTGTCCTTCTCTCACTTATTGTCGTGGTTACTACGCAAGTTCCGTGATTTCACCCTGATGTTTTTGACTGGATTAATGATTGGTACGTTGCCAAAGATTTGGCCATGGAAAGAAACCATCACTTGGCGCACCAATTCGAAGGGCGAACAAGTGCCATTGCTACAGCACAACCTATCACCATTTGAATTTGAACACGTGACATCACAACCTTCTCAGTTAGTACTTGCTGTCGTGATGATGCTTGCAGCCATTGCTCTGGTTTTAGGTCTAGAGAAATTCGCAGACTCAGATAAATAACTTTGGTATCAAACACATACTGAACCAAATAAAAACGGAGCCAATTGGCTCCGTTTTTATTTATTGGCTAAGGGCAAAACATCTCAATTGAAAACTCTGCTGTATTTGATGCAATAAAGTCCGTCGCGTTATAAGGAAGCTGGTCACCGAGGTATAACGCACAATTTACCGAGGTCACGAGTTGGCGAGCGGCGCATCTGTGCTACGATGCTCGTAATGTTAAGTGATAAATGCTGAACCTTAATGAAACTGTTACAAATCGCCGCTGTTTCAGCCGCATTAGTTGCGGGATTTTATGCCCCGACTCTAATAAAAAGCTTTTCTTCTTCCACTCAAAGCAAGTCAATAGATGAATACTGCTTTCTCTCTACAACCTCTTGCGTCCAAGAAAATGTTACGATGACGCTAAACTCAGAAACTGCTCAACCCTTGGTTCCTACCACTCTAAATGTTGAGTGGCATACAAGCGATGCTAAGCAACTCATCCTAAGTCTTTCAGGAAGAGAAATGGAGATGGGTGAGCCTAAGTTTTTGCTGAAGCAAATCGCTCCTGGCCAATATCAAGGTGACATCATTCTCCCGGTTTGCACGGAGGATGCAATGACTTGGGTTGGTGAACTCAGTGATGGAGAGAGTACCGTTTACCCTGCTATAAAAATGCAAAGATAAGGAATCGTTATGAGCCGCAATTGGTCCCTATTTCTCGTAGCTGCTTTCGCACTCGGGTTTGGCGTAAAGAGCTATTTAGATAATCAGAAAACGAAGCCAGAGCAAGTGGACAGTTCCACCTCTCAACAAACGGTATTGTTTGGGGAAAATAACCAAGCCGTCAATATCTTCGATGTGAATGACCCTCGCATCCGAGTCGTCTATTTTGGCTTTACTCGCTGCCCAGACGTTTGCCCAACTTCTCTTGCAATGTTGGCAGGAGCACTGAATCAAATTGATGACGCGCAAAAAGCACAACTACGCCCGATGTTCATTTCTTTAGACCCAGAGCGTGATGAGGCCGATGCATCAGCAAAATATGCCCATTACTTCCATCCAATGATTGAAGGCCTATCGGCACCACTTGATGTAACGACACCTTTGGCACACAACTATGGTGTCATTTTCCGCAAGACAGAATTGGAAGGCTCGGAACTAAAGTACACGCTGGATCATAGCTCTTACTTTTACTTCTTGAAGCCGGATGGCACGTTAATCACTAAAGTACCGCATACGCTCTCGCCGGCACCGATTGTTGAAGCCATTTCAAAACTAACGACCGAAGGCTCTTCAAATGACGGTTAAGTCAGTGCTGAAGCAATTTTTCAATTTCCTAACTCATACCAACCCCAATGTCGAACAAGACGTCGATACGATCATTGACGCCATTGGGGGCATAGAGAACCTGCTAGAAACTGGTGCATGTGCGACTCGGCTGCGTCTTACCCTCAGAGCGACGTCCGTCATCGATAAGAACGCACTCAAAAATCATGACGCGCATGGCGTCGTGATATTGGATGATCGTCATGTCCAAATCATATACGGCTTAAAAGCCAACACGTATTCGCAAATTATGGAAGAGCGCATCACAAAACAAAGTTAATATTTTTGCAGTATAGCTACCCTCTTTAAAAAACGGCGGCTATACTCTTTTGGCTTAATTAACTCACTTATTTATTAACCAACGAAGAGGACACAAGATGATTGTATTGAATAACACTAACTGGGCATCGCAAGGGTAACCCTAACAGCACCAACTCTGTGGCATAGCCACAACTCCCCTTCTCTGCCCGGTCTTCACCGGGGTCAACTCTATCCGAATTAGACCCTAATGCGATTTGTATTAAGGCGCTTTGTTGCGTCTGGGATAATTCAATAATGAATCAAACACATACTTTTTGTGACACATTAGTTTCAACTTCAAACCCTCTAAAACAATTGGGTTGGAAACCATTTTTTCAGCAACAACTGACATTAGACGATTACGACAACACTATCTTTGCTCGTGTAATTGCGCATCACCGAAGTGGTTATTTATTGGCAACAGAAACTGGGCAAGTTCATCTTAATGCCCACCATTCTTTACCCAATATGACCGTCGGAGACTGGGTAATCTTAAATGAAGATCAGCAATTTGTTCGCTTACTGGATCGCTTGAGCCTCTTTAGCCGCAAAGCCGCTGGCAGCAAAGTGGCAGAGCAACTTATCGCAGCCAATGTGGATACAGTGTTTATCGTCTGTTCCCTTAACGACGACTTCAATTTAAGTCGTATTGAACGTTATCTTGCCTTGGCTCATGAAGCCGAAGTCGAACCCGTCATCGTGCTTTCCAAAGCCGATTTGTGTGACAATACTGATGAACTAAAAAGCCAAGTACAGAAGCTCGACCCTCTATTAGCTATAGAGACAGTCAACGGCTTAGAAATAGAGAGTGCTTCTAAACTCATGACCTGGTGCAAAGAAGGACAAACCCTCGCTTTTATCGGTTCTTCAGGCGTTGGCAAATCAACTCTTGTTAATGCATTACTCGGGCAACAAGAACAGGCAACTGGGCATATTCGTGAAGACGATAGCAAAGGGCGACATACAACTACATCGCGCTCTATCCATCTATTACCTGATGGCGGCATCTTGATTGATACTCCGGGAATGCGCGAGCTTCAACTAGCAGATTGTGAATCGGGGGTCAGTGAGGCATTTTCTGACATTGAGGCGCTCGCTCAGCGTTGTCGCTTTGGCAATTGTAAGCACCAAACTGAGCCAGGCTGCGCAGTTCAAACTGCGATTGCAAATGGCACACTTGAGGTTCGTCGTTTCAATAACTATCAAAAACTAACGCGAGAACAAGCCTTTAACGGCGCGACTTTGGCAGAGCAACGAGCACAAAGTCGACAATTCGGTAAACTTGCTCGCAATGCCATGAATGATAAGCGCAGGCGCCAACAAAGTTATTAATTTGTTGCGTTTGAGTTGTCAATAAAATCAAAGGAGACGAAAGTCTCCTTTTTAACAACTTTATTAAAAACCATTACTCATAACTAATGATAATTTTCAACATAAAAATCTTATTTAAATAACATTGAGCAAACATTTAATCCAAAAACAAACTAAAACTAGACACAAAATATTACCAAGCTAAGATATGTGATATTCAGCAAGAAAATGGCTGAATTTATAAAAACAGGATAATTGATAATCATGTGTCTTAGTGACCAGAAGCAATGCTCACCCCTTGTAATATAAGGGCATTATCGCCGTGTAATGATGGACTATTGCCCTGCCACTCTGGCATAAAATTGCAGGAATGATGTATGCAACACAACAGCCTCGTTGCCCGATATGCTCGTGGTAACCTCGTCGTCCAGATCCTTGTCGGTATCGTCTTTGGTATTTTGCTCGCGACAATTTCTCCAAGCCATGCCGAAAGGGCGGGATTAATTGGTAGCCTTTTTGTCGGTGCGCTTAAAGCGATCGCGCCAATTCTTGTGTTTATTTTGGTTGCCGCTTCAATTGCAAACCAAAAGAAAAACCAACACACTTACATGCGCCCAATCGTTGTACTGTACCTGATGGGTACATTCTTCGCGGCGCTATCAGCAGTGGTTCTAAGCTTCCTTTTCCCGACCAATTTAACGCTTGTCACCGGCGCTGAAGGTGCAACGCCTCCTCAAGGTATTGCTGAAATTCTACGCACATTGTTGTTTAAACTGGTCGACAACCCAGTAAATGCACTAGTAGAAGCAAACTACATCGGCATTCTTGCTTGGGGTGTGGGTCTGGGTCTTGCACTACACCACGCATCGGCAACAACGAAGGCCGTATTTGAAGATCTAAGCCACAGCGTGTCTCACATTGTGCGCTTTATCATTCGTCTTGCACCATTTGGTATCTTTGGCTTGGTTGCTTCAACGTTTGCGACAACAGGCTTTAGCGCGCTAGCAAGCTACGCACACCTTCTGGCGGTTCTTCTTGGCGCAATGATGATCATCGCACTCGTTGTAAACCCGGCGATCGTGTTCGTTAAAACCAAACAAAACCCTTACCCACTTGTATTCCGTTGTCTACGTGAAAGTGGTGTAACAGCGTTCTTCACTCGTTCAAGTGCAGCGAATATTCCAGTAAACATGGCACTATGTGAGAAGCTAAAACTGGACGAGGATACATACTCAGTATCTATTCCTCTAGGTGCGACCATCAACATGGCTGGTGCTGCAATCACTATCACAACACTAACGCTTGCAGCTGTGCACACTATGGGTATCGAAGTTGATCTACTGACTGCGCTACTGCTCAGTATTGTGGCTGCGGTTTCTGCATGTGGCGCATCAGGTGTTGCAGGTGGCTCTCTACTACTTATCCCACTTGCGTGTGGCCTGTTTGGTATCTCAAACGACGTAGCAATGCAGGTTGTAGCGGTTGGCTTCATTATCGGTGTGATTCAAGACTCTGCAGAAACTGCGCTAAACAGCTCAACAGACGTTGTCTTTACGGCAGCAGTTTGTAAATCAGAGCAGCAAAAAGCTCAGTAAGACTGACAGAACAAATAGAAAGGGGAGCCGATGATGGCTCCCCTTTTTTGTTTAATTGCGCTCAATTACGCGGTGACCAAAGCCACTTCTTCAATCAGGAAGTGTTTGCTTGGTTCAACAAACTCTTGCTGCGCAGCAATAGTTTGCAGTTCCCACTCACCCGCATGGTACGTTGCACTCAACACCCCGTAACACGCGTCGTGACAATGTTGGAAAGCTTGTTTAGGAGACCAGCCTTTTAAGAGTCCCGCGGTAAAGATAGCTGAAATAAGATCGCCCACGCCAACAGGTTGTTTAGCAAACTCAAATTGAGGACGCTTCGCAAGGTAAATGCCTTCTTGCGTAGCCAATAGCATGTTGAAGCTGCCATTTTCTAGGCAGTAAAGGTGCTTAACTAGCACCACTTTTGGACCTTTCTCTAGCGCACGTTGGCATGCGGTGATCGCATCGTCTAATGAGTGGATTTCCATCTCAGCAAATTGACTTAGCTCGAATTGGTTCGGAACGATCACGTCCGCCTTTGGCATCAAACGCGTTAGAAGATTTTCAGCAATGCCCGGAGCCACAATGCAGCCTTTGTCTGGCGCGCCCATCACAGGGTCGCAAACGTAAAGTGCGTTCGGGTTCGCTTGCTTCACTTTCGTCACGGTATCTTCAACAGCAAGGCACTGCTCTGCGCTACCTTGGTAGCCCGTCAATACCGCTTGGCACTTTTCCAGCGCGCCGATGTTACCAAGTCCACGAACTAACTCGCTGATGTCTTCAGCCGCAAACGCTCGCCCAGTCCAGCCTTCTTGATACTGCGTGTGGTTAGAAAATTGAACGGTATGAATCGGCCATACTTCGAAACCCATGCGTTGCATTGGGAAAACAGCACTGCTGTTACCAGCATGACCAAAAGAAACATGAGATTGTATAGAGAGGATACCTTGCATAGTACCTTACCTCTTATTGTAGTTATCGATAGTTCAAAGACAGCGGCAAGCGCCAGTTTTGCGAAACCAGTAGTGTATCCGACAAACCAAGATTCTCTAACTCAATTCTCCTCAATATCTTCAGAGTAAGTTGGCGCGCTGGTTTTCAACACCATCTTCTTAATTTCCATTTTGTCTTTATTCAGTGCGATTTCTAGGGTATCTCCTTCCCTTATCCCGAGCTGAGCTAGGATTACGCTTGGAATGACTACGGCGGTGTCGTCACCGATTTTAACAGGTTGACTTATCATCTTTCGTCCTCCAAATGTCGAAAATGAGTTTTCACGTCATTGGATGTCTAGCCTCAAATACATTAAGCTGACTTGGATTTGGCGTAACATTTTAAAGACAAAAGAAAAGCCTCAATCTTGAGGCTTTTGGATAAGATAGGTTATGGTTGAAGGAAGTTTTGAGTGAAATCGAGCGCCTCTTTAGAAAGTTTTTTTTCGTTGGGCGATGTGCTTACCTGACCTTCTGCTGTTACCGTTGTCATGTTAGGCTGAAAATCTAGTGTTGATGCCTCCTCCCAAGCCTCGGAGGCTTCTTTACTCTCGTCATTCAACACCGCATTGAGCTCCTCTTCCGCAGGAAAATACGCTTCGCGTTTGTACACTTTGTTAAGGGCTCGAATAATAGAGTGCTTTCTCACCATTCCTGAGGCCAGCTTTCTTTGCAACGGCTTCGCTATGGACTGCAATCCAACGACAACATCAACACCAATATTGGTTGCCACTTCATCACGTAACGTACGCGCAGGTTGGTAGCCCATATTGGCAGCAAGAAACAGCCAAACGTAAGCAATTGCATTACCCGTTTTACCTTTATCCTTCCACGCTTCGCCAGCATGATACATCGCTTTAGCACTGCCACCTTCCGCGGCCCGTTCCAGCCAGTAGCAACCTTTAACCATGCTTTTTTCTGTACCAATGCCATTTAGGTAACATAAGCCGACTTGGATCTTGCCATCTGCACTGTCTTTTTCCGCCGCTTTCATAAACCAGTAAAGCGCATCTGCACTGCGTCCTGCACTATTGTCTGGTGAAAGCTGCCATTCCCCCATATAAATCATGGCATCAATGCAGCCTTCTTCGGCGGCAGTTTCAATCAGTTGGTTACCTTTTGGGATATTTTTTTCAGTTCCTCGACCAAAGACCAAGGCCTTGCCCGTCGAAAATTTCGCTTCGGTATCCCCTTCCATTCCCGCAATTGCGGTACGCCAGAAGTTTGCCTGCTCTTTTAAAATCACATCTTCGCGCATGCGTTCACTTAAGCGAACAATGCCGTACATCCCCGTCACATTGTCCAATTTAGCGGCTTTATCATACCAATACAGCGCTTGACGAATGTTGTCCTTTTCGGCTTCTTTCGCTAGAAATAAAATGGTGGGGATATGCCCGGTTTCTGCTTTGAACTCTCGCTCTTTACGCTCTTGCTCTCGCGCTTTATGCATCGCCTTTCGATAAGCGGCTTCGCGAGCTTTCCTCTCTGCCTCGAGTCTCTGTTTCCGCATCGACAACGAGATCATCCACACAAATATCAGGACGAGTGAAAGGCCAGTTGCCGCAATGGCAATGCCCATACTACTCATAAATAGCCTCTTTTGGTTTCAGGGCCCAATTTAACTCCCTTTCAGGGAAATCTTATGATTACGCGCCGACATAACGCCGACTACCTTCATTATATAACGACCACTTAGCGAAAATCTGAAGCTTGCGAAGACTTAATGGCGGTATTTTATTCAACATCACTGCAACTTATTTTTAAAAGAAAAATATAGCCCTCATTTTTATAGAACTTAATCACGGTTTTGGGGCTGAGACATTCTCATCCCCTATCATCCCCCCTTACTCCTCCCATAAAAATTCACATTTTAATGATGTGCAGAACCTCTCACTATGCGCCTGTTTTATTATTTAATTTGTGAACAAAATCGACTGTGACAGAAAATTTGCACCTGTAAAAAACTTAACAGCCTGCTCTCACATTTTGCTGATGATTCAGTGTATTAGCATCTAATTGAACATTTCCTTTTTTGGCATCTGCCTTTCTAGCGTGTGCAAAACCTTCTTGATGATTGAGTCAGCGAAGGCAGCGCGCAGCTCAATATCAATTCAATAACAATGGATTTGTAAACGTGGACAATAAGACATTTAAATTATCAACAATTGCCAAAACCGTACTGCCTTTGATTTCCGTCGCGGTAATCAGCGGTTGTGGTAGTGATAGCACGAACGAAGATACGACGAACCCTGGCTCAGGCTTGTACCCTGCGGGAGAGAACGAAGTCGTCATTTATTACAAACGTGATGTAGCATCAGCTTCAACAGCAAGCGACTACGAAGGTTGGGGCTTGCACCTATGGAACGGTGAGGGCTGTACCAGCACAGATTTAGACGCAATGGGCATTCCGGGAACAGGAACGGATTGGTCTGCGCCACACCCATTCGATGGCATCAACGACACCTACGGTGCTTACTACGTACTGAAAATAAACCCTGACGCCTCTGACCCACACGAATGCATGAACTTCATTCTGCACAAAGGTGATGAGAAAGCGTTCGGCAGCGCAAACTCAAAAGTAGAGTTGACGAAAATCGGCGAATCGAAAGGTTTGTTTGGCTTCCACGGCAGCAGTGAACTTTACTACGAGCCAATAGAAGAGCGCCCTGTTGATATTGATGGTCAAAAAGCCCATTGGTTAGACGCCAACACCATCGCATGGGAAGCGGCGACCAGTGCGGATTCCATGAAGCTGTTCTACAGCCTTAGCAATGACATCAAAATGGATGAAGACAAGCAAATCTCTGGCGGTACAGCCGTTGAGCTGACAAAAGCTGGTGAGTTGTCTGATGGTCTGAAATCACGCTTCCGTCACCTTGCTAGCCTTCAAGCTGCGGGTATCGATGTCGATGACGCGACCTTGCGTACGATCCTGAAGTCACAAATTGTTATGGTGGCTTACAACGCAAATGGTGACGTCATTTCTGCAACTGAAATGCAAAAGCCGGGCGTTTTGGATGCGGTGTTTGCCGATTCCAAGGCAGGTAACGCGATCGGTCAAGAACTCGGTGCGATTGTGGAAGGCGGTGCCGCAACCTTCAAACTATGGGCACCAACTGCCCAAGATGTTGATCTGATAATCTACGATGAAAACTTAGCAGAAGAAGCGACCGTTGCCATGACGGAAGACCCAGCAACAGGTATCTGGGTTTCTGAGGCACAAAGCAACGTTGTCAACAAATACTATCGCTACCAAGTTAAAGTATACCACCCAACAACTGGCGTCGTTGAAACGCGTTTGGTAACAGACCCATATTCAATGAGCTTGTCTAAGAACTCACGATACTCGCAAGTGGTTGATTTAGATGATCCAAGCTTAATGCCTCAAGATTGGAAAAACTACGCACGCCCAACGGTTAAAAAAGACGAAGACCACGTCCTTTACGAGTCACACATTCGTGATTTCAGCTTTAACGACAGCAAAGGCACACCAAGTCTTGATGGCAAATATCTGGCGCTTACAGAACCTGAGCGTGAGTCTGTATCTCACTTACAAGCTTTAAAAGATGCTGGCCTAACAACGCTACATATCTTGCCAGCATTTGATATTGCAACCGTGGATGAAGACGCTGACAAGCGAGTCGATATCACCGACACCGTGGGTAAACTTTGTGGCATCAAGCCAGAAGCCTCCATTTGTGAGACCGAAGATGACGGCAAAGTAATTGAAGAGGTATTAAATAGCTACGACCCAACAACGGGCAAAGC
>NZ_JADDYG010000898.1:94755-100258 GCF_015163535.1 Vibrio sp. OPT46
CCTGAAAGATGCTGGCCTAACAACGCTACATATCCTGCCTGCGTTTGATATTGCAACCGTGGATGAAGACGCTGACCAGCGAGTCGATATCACCGACACCGTGGGTAAACTTTGTGGCATCAAGCCAGAAGCCTCCATTTGTGAGACCGAAGATGACGGCAAAGTGATTGAAGAGGTATTAAATAGCTACGACCCAACAACGGGCAAAGCACAAGCGTTGATGAACGATCTTCGCATGCTAGACAGCTTCAACTGGGGTTACGACCCTTACCACTACACCGTGCCAGAAGGCAGTTATGCGACCGATCCTAACGGGTCTAAGCGTATTCTTGAGTTCCGCGAAATGGTTCAAGCGACGCATAAAATGGATCTGAAACTGGTCATGGACGTCGTGTACAACCACACAAATGCATCTGGTGTGAACGAAAAATCAGTACTGGATAAGATTGTCCCTGGGTACTACCACCGCCTAAACGTCAACACTGGCGGAGTCGAAAACTCAACCTGTTGTGATAACACCGCAACCGAGAACTTGATGATGGGTAAACTAATGGTTGACTCATTGATGGTATGGGCGGATGACTATAAAGTCGATGGTTTCCGTTTTGACCTTATGGGCCACCAGCCGAAAGATGTGATGGTTTACGCACTTGAAAAAGTCCGTGAAATTGATCCGAATACTCTGTTCTACGGCGAAGGTTGGGACTTCGGTGAAGTCGCGCAAAACGCTCGCTTCGATCAGGCGACACAAGTCAACATGGCGGGGACAGAAATCGGTACTTTCTCTGATCGTCTGCGTGACGCAGTTCGTGGCGGAAGCCCGTTTGATGGCGGTGTAGATTCTGAAGGTAAGCACCCACTTCGCTTTAACCAAGGCTTTGGTAACGCCGCTTATCCTAACGAAGAAACCAAAACTGACGCAGAGTCGGTGAATGGTCGTTTACACAACCAAGACCTGGTTCGTCTAGGTATGGCTGGTAACTTGGCTGACTACATCCTTCTTGATTACAAAGGCGAAACCAAACTGGGTAAAAACGTTGATTACAATGGTGCGCCTGCAGGCTACACAAAAGTGCCATCAGAGAACATCTCTTACGTGTCTAAGCACGACAACCAAACATTGTGGGATAACAACGCCTACAAGATTGCGACAGGCACTTCATCTGCCGAACGTGCACGTATGCAGGCTGTGTCCCTATCAACGGTGATGCTTGGTCAAGGCATTCCATTCATCCACATGGGTTCTGAGCTATTGCGCTCTAAATCCATGCAGCGCGACTCGTACGATTCTGGTGACTGGTTCAACCGTGTATTCTTCGACGGAAGCGACAATAACTGGAACGTTGGTCTACCACGTGAAGACAAAGACGGTGCAAACTGGGAGCTGATCAAAACCATCGTTGGTGACAGCACGGCGAAACCAGATTCAACCGACATCGAGCTGACTAAGCAACAATTCCTAGAGCTACTAAAAATCCGTAGCACAAGCGAACTGTTCCGCCTAGATACCGCGCAAGAAGTGATGAACCGTGTGGACTTCCGCAACGTAGGGAAAGACCAAGTGGAAGGCTTGATTGTGATGTCTATCGACGATGGTACATCAGCAGGTGCCGATTTAGATTCGAACTACGATGCTGTCGTGGCCGTTGTGAACTCAACATCAACTGAGAAGTCTTTCAAAGTTGCTGGCGCAACTGGTTTCGAGTTACATGAAGTTCAACAAAACTCTGCGGATGACATCGTGAAAGGTGCAAGCTTCACCAATGAAACGTTCACAGTACCAGCACTGACAACAGCGGTATTCGTGCAGCCACAAAACGGCGCACAAGGTGCTGGCCTACCAGTAAACACGGATAACAAAGACGTATCGAGCATTCCTCCTTACGGCGAAACCGTTGTTTACGTGAAAGGCACGATGAACGAGTGGTCTGATAGCAGTGATTGGGCGATGACCTTTATTGGCAACGGTATGTACTCTGTAACTGGCGTTCTTGAAGCTGGTGAACACGAGTTCAAATTCGCGGACTCTGGTTGGGCAAATCCAAACATCGGTTGTGATATTGCGAATATAGCTTCTGGTTCACTAGACTTAGGTTCAGAAGGTAACTGTAAGCTGTCTGTTGCTGAAACAGGTAAGTACAACTTCACTCTGAACGCGCTACATGTTCAAGATGAAAGCGTAGAAAAACCGGTCGTGTCAGTGACCAAGTCAGCAGATGCACCAACATTCGGTGAAACAGCACTTTACTTACGTGGCACTATCACTACATGGGATGCTCCAGCACAAGACTCAACTGCGAAGTTCAGCTATGTAGCAAATGACGTTTACTCGCTAGACATTACCCTAGCGGCGGGCAACTACGAGATGAAAGTTGCGAGCGCAGACTGGGCAGCAGACACCAACTTCGGTGGCGAAGGCAGTGTTGAGCTTGGTAAAGCGCTAACGATGGAAGTCGGTGGCGGTAGTGCAAACCTGAAAATTGCGATTGCAGAAGCAGGAAATTACAACTTCCACTTCAACGCGGCTGACAAGTCGGCGCCAATCGTGACGGTAACCAAAAACTAGTTTCATTTAAAAACATCCGTAATGAAAAAGGGGAAGCATCACGCTTCCCCTTTGTTTTATTGGCGTCACTAAATGGTGGATACCAAAATCAAAAAGGTGTTAGTTTCCCCAAATCTGTTCAACAAACTCAGGATGATCAATGAATGGATTACGATTGCCCTGAAAATCAAACACTTGTTGATTGCGATTTCGTTCTTTTTCACTAACGGGATCATTTTTGTGCCAACGCTTAAGCATGTTTAACACCCAAGGTTCAAAAACCGTCGAACTTGAACCATCAAGGACAGCATCCGCATTGCTTGAGTTACCTTCCCAATTACCTACAACATTTTCATAACGGGTCGCCATGTAGAAATAAGCACGGGCGAAGTCGCCCTTAAACTCATCAATCGGCTCAAACACCGTACCGAAGTAGCCCAGACTAGTGCTTGCTTGGCCAAGTTTAGAGCCATTACTAGACACGTAGGTCGCGGTGCCCACTTCACCAAATGGCCAATTACTGCGCTTCGCGTTTACATAACCATCAGTCGCAAACAAGTGATGACCGTCTGAGTTCATCGGCTCAACCTTACCGCCAAACCAGCTTTTCGGAAAAGAGTGCTCACGGTTGTAGCAATCCCCTTCCGTTTTGTATTGGCCACATTGGTCTGTGACTTTGGTAAAGCTTACTGTATCGCTAGCAGATGGCTTTTCAGAATACATATCGAGAATAGAGCCATCATTTTCGTAATAACGATCAATATCGGCATCTTTTACCAAGGCCCACACCGCAGAATAACCTCGGCTGGAGTGATTATTGATAATGTTAAACAGCGCCGTTTTTAGAGCGTAGCCCGTCTTACCAGATGCCGCTTGATAGTAACCATCAACCACTGGTGGGGTCGTGGTTGAGTCACCTAACGTAAAATCGGTGGTTTCACTTTTCGAGAATTCAGCGCCAGAAGCAAGAGTCTTATCTCCCTCAGTCAGAATGTACGACCCCGCGCCACTGCCACAACAAATGCCGTCACCATACTCGTCTTGAATCGTGAATTGGTAGTTACCGTCAGCTAAGCACATGCTCTTTTCAACAGAGGTTGACGACTCATACCCCTGACCAGAGAAAAGCACTTGCGCTTGGCTATTTTTCAACTCCCAGCTAGTTTCTGAGCCATAGTTGTCCGTCGTGAGTGTAAGAACCACCTCATGATCACTACAATTTTCTACAGGAGGTTGTGTACTTGCCTCGGTCGGTTGAAAATTATCGACGTAGACAACTTCTGAGCCATCAAAACTGGCTTCATCGTAAAAACGCAAACCGACGTTGATGGTCTTGTTCGAGCTCGCTGTGTAATTGTGCACGAGCTCTTGCCACTGGTTTATCTGTTGTGGGTTCGAGTAATTGTGATAACCATCAACCACCAGACGTGCTTTTACATTTCCTTCGGTGTGATAAACCGAGACAGAAAACGGATAGGTTTTCCCTTGCTCCACATTAATGGTTTGCAAAAGGTCAGTGTTGCTTTGGGTACCTGTATTCACGACGACTTGAGCAGCCAGGCCGCCCGATTTGATTTGTTCGCTGCTTGGCGACACCGCGATGCCAGCGTCAATCACTGACCACTGCGTAGGTACATTGCCATTCCACTGTTCAAAGTCACCGTTGATAATTTGGCTATATGCAAACGGAGAGCTAACAGCAGCAAGGAGACAGAGGGAGTTCGTTATGGATTTCATTATACTTTTCCATTAGTTATATAAATCCCAAACACGATAAACATATTAGTGGGGCATAAGTAATCCTTCAGTCACATTTTTACGTTGCACAAGTGTTAATTTACTTTTTAATGTGCAGCTTATCTCACAAATATCCATCTGCTGAAAACAAACGCCAATACAAAAAGCGAAGCAACTTGTTGGCTACATCGTCGTAAAACCATTAAGGGAAAAGTAAAACAGACAGAAAAAAGCCAAGTATGCGCCTATGGGGGTCAGCAACAACACTTGGCTTGTTTATAAGAAAGCTTGTGGTCAGCTCAACTGGTGAGCATCAATTCTGGATAATTCCTTAAGGTTTTACCGCAAAGAATCGTCCTTGTAGTGGCGACATCAGAATCTGATATTGACCATTGCTCGGAGTAATTTTTTCATTCGTGAGCAAATCCACCAACTCACCAGTACCAACACTCTCCTGAGTAAGAGTGACGCTTCTAGCGCTCTCTAAGGTATTTAGCGCAAACAAGACTTTGTCCGAACCAGATTGTTTCAAGTCCACATAACTGCCGTTACTCGCAACTAAATTCGTGCGTGACCCTTGATAAAGTGCAGGATGCGCATCGCGCATTGTCATCAGCGATGTCACATAAGATTTGAGATCGGCTTGGTTTGCATCAAGCGTCGCCGTCACGCCTTCAATTTTCGCACTGCTGCGCGCAACGTGATCATCGCACAAACCTTGAATGGCACAGGTGCTGTTGTCTTCTTTTGCGGCAAAACCATCCACTTGATCCCCGATTTCATCACCGTAGTACAACGTGATTGGCCCGGTGTACGCCGCTTGGAAAGCAAACGCGGCTTTATGGCGTAACCAATATTCTGCATCATTCACATCCGCCAAGTTTCCGCGCTGTAACAAGTCACCAAAGCGCACTAAATCATGGTTGCCGATCATCAAATTCGGCTGCGCATGTGTTGGATATTGGTTGTGTGTGCTGTAGCCGTTGTCTAACCAATCCACACCGCGACCACCCACGCCGCTCTCATTCACGGCCAAAGTTTCAACGATGCGATATCGCATAGGGAAGTCAAACGCAGAGCACAATGCTGGATCGCTGTTCGATCCATACGCCTCATTCGCAATCTCAGACTCCCCTTTCCAAATCTCTGCCACCATGTAACCCAACGGATTCACTTGATCGCCTTTGCTATTGGTGTACGTCACACTTTGTGAGGCTTCAT
>NZ_JADDYG010000898.1:100313-101729 GCF_015163535.1 Vibrio sp. OPT46
GACGGCTTTACGAAGTTGTGTCCAAGCGTCTGTCGGAACTTGATAGGCTTGATCTAAACGCCAGCCGTCAATCTTGAGTTCTTTGATCCAATACGTCGCCACCTCTTTGTAGAAATCGAGACTGGCTGGGTAATCCACGGGATTGCTTGAGCCTGAAGGCAACAAGCCGGAAGGCGAGGGTTTGATCAAACCATTCTTATGGTGGCCAAATACGCCATCAAAAAATACGTACAGACCGCGTTTGTGTGCTTCTTCGACTAAAGTTTTCGCGGTCGCTAAGTCACCAAATTTGGGGTCGATTTTAAAGTAATCTGTCGCAAAATAGCCGGTGGCGTCCAAACGATCCGCCCAATGATCTTGTCCTGCTATCTCTTCTGACTCAAAAACTGGCGTCAACCAAATCGCATTCATCCCTAAGTCTTGGATGTAATCGAGTGAATCAATCACTCCTTGCAAATCGCCGTTATGATGGCTGGTGCCATAACCTGTACCGTGACCAATGCTCGCATCACCATCCACAAAACTCTCTACCATGATTTGATAAGTACGAAGTTGGTTACTTTGCGCCATGACATTGGCTTGGCAAGCATAACTGGTATCCGGTAGCGGAGTGCTGCTATTAGTGTCGCCACCACCAGAAGAATTACACGCAGATAAAGCACCAATCACACTTAACGCAAGCAACGATCGAGACAGGCGATGGTTACGTAGGATATTACGCATTTTATTCTCCCTAACTTACTCAAATAAACTACGGAAATTTGAGTAATAAAATTAACCCCGACATGTGTTTCATGCAGGGGTTAATAAATAAAAATAGATTTTAAATAATTGAATGGAATATTATTGGCACTTATTTACCATGACATGAACAGGTTTGCCTTTTCCTTCAAACTGAAGACTCCATACATATTTACCATCTTCTTTAATATCAACCGAAGTATCCGTACCGTAACCACCAAATGTTAATGGTGTTAATTCACCAACGTTCATTCTATTACCTTTTGCGGTAAATTGTGGGAACCACAACTCGGTCGCATACTGCATTTTGTAGGAGCCTACTTTTTCTTGAACCACGGCTTGGTAGAAATTATTCCCTTTGTAGGTGTATTGACGCTGAGGCACGTGTTTCCAATCGGAATCCGCAAAAGTACCCACCACAAATAGTGGTTTAGAAATAGGTCCTTTCGCTGTGCTGTCTGGGTTGTCACACGCTTTCATGAAAGCAACCACTTCGTCTTGAGACATATTAACAACTGGCTCTGTGGCCGCTTCAGGTTCTGCCGTCGATTGACAACCTACTAAGGCAACAAGTAGGGCAGCAGCAAGAGAGGTCTTCATCATGTTCATTTCACGTAATTCCTTTTTAGTATATCCAAAGCAAAATAAACTCAACGGTTAAAAGAAATATTAATC
>NZ_JADDYG010000898.1:101834-102331 GCF_015163535.1 Vibrio sp. OPT46
CGAATTTAAATCACTTCGAGAAGTTTGTTTATTTCCTAAGTACAAAAAATAAGTTAGGAACTGCCATTAATTATTGATCCAACCTATATAAAAAACAAAGTAATAAAAATAATTATGTGAATAAGGTAACTCTATGTAGGGGTATTTTTATTGGTTTATTTTCTATGAAAAAGGTCAGCATTTCGCTGACCTTTTTTATCTGATTATTTTCTATTTACGGCTTTCACAAACACTTGTTGTGCACCTTCGATACCCAGCTCTTTTGCTTCATCAAGCAAAGTGAGCGCTTTCGGAATATCATTCGCTGCGACTGCTGCTTCAATGGAGCTGTAGTAGTAGCTAGTAAGGTCCGTACCTTGGGGAATGTTATCGTTTTTCGCAACAATCTTAGTATTCACGATATCATTCGCGGATACCGAAAAGCGGAACTGACCAAGTGGGCTATGTTTCGCTAGAGGGTCTGCAATATCTGGCGGCTGAGTGTGGCGCGCCATGGC
>NZ_JADDYG010000898.1:102341-102440 GCF_015163535.1 Vibrio sp. OPT46
TCCTGGAAGAGCAAACGCTGCAATAGCGCCAGCACTGTTACCATCCAACAACATTTGGCTTTTATCAGTCAAAGCGAATTCAGTAACCACAGGCACGTT
>NZ_JADDYG010000898.1:102450-108603 GCF_015163535.1 Vibrio sp. OPT46
CTGTAGGAGCCTACTTTTTCTTGAACCACGGCTTGGTAGAAATTATTCCCTTTGTAGGTGTATTGACGCTGAGGCACGTGTTTCCAATCGGAATCCGCAAAAGTACCCACCACAAATAGTGGTTTAGAAATAGGTCCTTTCGCTGTGCTATCTGGGTTGTCACACGCTTTCATGAAAGCAACCACTTCGTCTTGAGACATATTAACAACAGGCTCTGCGGCCGCTTCTGGTTCTGCAGTCGATTGACAACCCACTAAGGCAACAAGTAGAGCAGCAGCAAGAGAGGTCTTCATCATGTTCATTTCACGTAATTCCTTTTTAGTATATCCAAAGCAAAATAAACTCAACGGTTAAAAGAAATATTAATCGTTATTAAAATGGAAATATCAAACGCCAAATAAATATCGTCAGATTGTGAATTTAAATCACTTCGAGAAGTTTGTTTATTTCCTAAGTACACAAAATAAATTAGGAACTGCCATTAATTATTGATCCAACCTATATAAAAAACAAAGTAATAAAAATAATTATGTGAATAAGGTAACTCTATGTAGGGGTATTTTTATTGGTTTATTTTCTATGAAAAAGGTCAGCATTTCGCTGACCTTTTTTATCTGATTATTTTCTATTTACGGCTTTCACAAACACTTGTTGCGCACCTTCGATACCCAGTTCTTTTGCTTCATCAAGCAAAGTGAGCGCTTTCGGAATATCATTCGCTGCGACTGCTGCTTCAATTGAGCTGTAGTAGTAGCTAGTAAGGTCCGTACCTTGGGGAATGTTATCGTTTTTCGCAACAATCTTAGTATTCACAATATCATTCGCGGATACCGAAAAGCGGAACTGACCAAGTGGGCTATGTTTCGCTAGAGGGTCTGCAATATCTGGCGGCTGAGTGTGGCGCGCCATGGCGAAGGCTTTTGCAGGGTGTAAAACTTGTGTACTTCCTTTTAGATCGGCGGAAGTCGTGTAAACCAACACATGCAGATCGTTACCTGTCATGTCTGGAATCACATTGAGATCAAGTACGAATTTATCGTTGTCCAACAGTTTTGCTGGTTCATACTTAAACTTTGAAAAATCTGCTTGGTAAATGGTTTCTCCTGCCGAGTTCATCACTGCGACATTAGGAGCATAAAATTGAAGTTCTTTACTTACGAATGTCTCTAATTTGATATCGAGACTGCCACGGTTACCTGGAAGAGCAAACGCTGCAATAGCGCCAGCACTGTTACCATCCAACAACATTTGGCTTTTATCAGTCAAAGCGAATTCAGTAACCACAGGCACGTTAAGCGGTACCCATTGAATATCACCCGATTGCGTGATCACTTGTTGCTGACCTTTTGGACTCATCTCTACTTGTTCTACAGACGCACAACCAGTAGCCAACATGCCCAGCAGTACGGGAGCAAGCCATTTTTTCATTACTGTCTACCTCGACTCTTTATTGTTTTTTAAATAAATACAGCCAGATAAGTTCTGGCTGTATCATTCTAGGACAATTTAGGACTTAGTGGTTAGATGATTACCACCAAGCTTCAGCTTGTACACCGAACTGGAACGTATCGTCTGAACGACCGTTGTCAAATGTGTTTGAGTTGTCTTCTTTGTCAGCCGTTAGGTAAGAAGCGTAAACACGGATTTCAGGACGAGCCCAGAAGCTAGAGCCAGCAGACCATGCTTGAGCAACAGTTAGCTTACCGTATTTGTTTTCTTCGCCGTCGTTATCGTCGATAGCGTAACCAGCTTCGAAAATAGTTTTGTGGTTGTCATCCCATTTGTACATTGGACGAACAACAACAGACATTGTTTCCCACTTGTCTTGGCCAGCCCACATGTCTTCACCAACACCGTACACTAACTGGTGACCCATTTCCCAGCTGTCGCCCATGCCGATTACACCCCAGTTGATTAGGCGGTAACCAGATGCACCGTTGTCAGCTTCTGCGCCGTACCAGCTACCGTCGCCGTAGAATGCCATTGTTTTTGAGTAACCTTCAGTACCGTACTGAAGCACTGTTTTGTTGAAACCAGCGTCTAGACCTTGAGTCAATTCTGCTGTGAACATTACGCCGTTTTTCGCATCTTTAGTGCCGTTTGGCGCAGCGTCAGTTTCGTTAAGAATTGCGTAGTTCAAGCCCATTTCTAGAGAGCCGTTGTCCCATAGAGGAAGACCTGCGTAACGTACGTCTAGAGTGTTTACGTTTGTTGCGCCACCATCGTTGCCTGGGTCTGCGATATCGCCGCGGTCGTTACGAACCCAAGCGAAAGAAACTTTACCAGGACCAGCTTCGATACCTTCAACACCAGCGCCCGCGCCAGAGATGTTCCAGTAGTAGAAGTCAGAGATATGAATGTCGTGACGTTGGTAGTAGCGCTTACCAGCCCAAAGTGTTGCTTCTGGAGCAAAGTTTAGTAGGCCTTTAGCTTGAACGTTGAATTGACGTAGTGCGAATTGTGCATCGTCAACACATTTCACTTCGCCGTTATCCAAACCACAGTTAGCAGAAGTGCTTTCCCAGTCGTTTGAACCATTAGAAGTCATTGCAACCATAGAGTCTACGTAGAACGTTTTGCCGTTGTTGTTGTAAACTTCTTTACCTAGTTGAATCTCGCCGTAGATATCGCTTTCATTACCTAGACGACCGATCTTGTTCTTTTCGAATGTTAATTGTTGACCACCGTCAGCGTTCACGCCAACGCCAGCACGCATGTAACCGTGGAAATCCACTGCGAATGCAGAACCAGCAGCTAAAGTTGCAGCTACAGCAGCAGCAATTGCACTTACTTTTTTCATTCTTAACTCCATTAAGGGTATTTATAATTCTGTCTTCCCTGCTCACTCTTTTAGGTGAATATAGGCAGTAAAAACACACCTAAAGAAAGAGAGGTAAGATGGGAACGAATCCCCGTTTGTTTCAACAGTTGTGAGATTACCCGAGGCGTACAAGGATGACTTCCTCCGCCCTAAACTAATTTAAGGGGGATGAGAAGGGAGTAGAAAATTTACCGAATGGTGTTTTTTCGAGTCAGATCACCAATCTAGGGAGGAATTAGTAAGTTTGTTCGGTTTTGAGCCGCTACAAAGTGATAGCCATTTCATATTTTTGACTCTAAGCCGTCACATAAAGTAATTAAATTACACGAATATTTTTATATTTAGGGTGGTTGACCTTAGTAAGACAAAGTTTTTAACTTATAGTTTCCTAAAGGTAGCAATAAATATTAAATAAAGTATCTCCGATGACACGACTTCTCTCTCGCCCCTACCCCCTGGGCGCAACATTGAATAAAGAAGGCTGTAACTTCTCTATTCATGCTCCAGGCGTAAAAGACATTCAACTGGCATTGTTTGCAGACGATGGCAGCTACGAGCTTCACGGTTTACCGAATGAATACGCTGGCATACGTCATACTTTTATTCCAGATATTAAGCCGGGGCAAAAATACGGTTACCTTGTCTCCCACAAGGAAGAGCCACTGTTAATTTCTGATCCGTACGCAAAATCAATAGATAAAGCCCTCCACTATCACCCTCCGTACTCTCCAGCCAAAAGTTTCGATATGCCGAAGTGCGTCGTTATCGAAGATGATTTTGACTGGCAAAACACGGATCACCCGCGTATACCCAGAGAAGAGATGGTGTTGTTTGAGACGCACGTCAAAGGGATTACCCAACGCCACCCAGAGGTTGAGGACAAGCTGAGGGGGCGCTATTTAGGTCTTGCATCACCTGAAATGCTGGCCTTTTACGAACAACAAAACATCAACACGCTGCAATTGCTACCTGTCGCAGCATGCATGCATGAGCCTCACCTACTAGAGATGGAAAAGGTCAATTATTGGGGATACAACCCTTATCTCTTTATGGTGCCCGATCCGCGCTACGCAGAACAAGACGCCGTTACGGAATTAAAAACAACAATTCGCGAATTGCATAAAAACGGCATCGAAGTGATTCTCGACGTGGTTTACAACCACACTGCTGAAGGTGGTGAAGGGCCTACAATTTTCAACCTGAAGGCCCTCGATTCCTGTTTTTACATCAAACATGGCAACCACTTCGCCAATTACACTGGCTGCGGAAATACAGTGGATCTCACCTACCAACCAGCCTTAAACCTTGTGATGGATACATTGCGCTACTGGGTTAGCGAATTTAAAGTCGATGGCTTCCGTTTTGACTTGGCTGCAACGTTAGGTCGACAGGGCGATGATTACAACCCAGAAGCAGCTTTCTTTAAAGCCGTTGCGCAAGACCCAATTTTGCGTGAAACCAAATTGATTGCCGAACCTTGGGATATTGGTCCAAATGGCTACCAAGTGGGTAACTTTCCATTTGGTTGGAACGAATGTAATGACAAACTGCGTGATATTTCCCGCAGTTTTTGGCGCGGTGATCAAGGCTATTTAAAAGAGTTTGCCACTCGATTAATGGGCTCTCGTGACATTTATAGTGCAGCGAACTGGCCATACAAACTCACCGTAAATTACATCACGTATCACGATGGCTTCACACTGCAAGATTTAGTGTCTTACAAGCACAAACATAACGAAGCCAATGGCGAAGAAAATCGCGACGGTCACGGTGACAATCGTTCAGAAAACTACGGTGTTGAGGGCGAGACGGAAAATCTGATGATCATCGCCACGCGTGAGAAGCAAAAACGCAACCTTATTGCTAGCTTGCTGTTTGCCTTCGGTATCCCACACATTCTCACTGCTGATGTTCTGTCTCACACCCAAGGCGGTAACAATAATGCCTATTGCCAAGACAACGAAACCAGTTGGCTGAACTGGGAAGAGACAGAACGTAAGCAACATTTCAAAGCATGGATGTCACAAATGGTCGCCAACCGAAATCAATACATGGTGCCATTTATCCGAGCTTTCAGTGGCGAAAACCGCAATAACAACCGTATTTTCTGGCACCGTACAGACGGTCGCTTAATGGAGCACGATGATTGGAACCGTTTAAGCTCCGTCGCACTTCACCTTGGTATCGGTAAAGAAGGGCAAGAGCTGGTCTACCTCATCAACCAAACTAACGCCACAGCGCGCTTTAAGCTCCCCAATGAGCGAAAGCAAGAATGGGTGACGATCTGTGATACAAACGTACGTAATCTCAACCCAGGACATGCTGAAGGCGAAGTCTTGCTGTCACCCACCTCGATGGTGATTTTGCACTATCAACCAAACCAAAGCACACCAAAAGGTGAGCAAACGCATAGCTAAGTTATAAACGCTCCAAAAAAGGAAAGCCGATGCATCTCAGTGCTTCGGCTTTTTTGTTGGTTAGATGTGCCTAACTCATTATTCGCAAGGCGGCGCTAGGTGAATCAAAGCTAACCCACCCAGTGACGTCTCACGGTATTTCTTGTTCATGTCTTTGCCCGTTTGGTACATGGTTTCAATTACCTTATCCAACGAGATCAGACATTTACTATTACGCTTTAATGCCATGCGAGATGCATTGATCGCTTTCATTGCACCCATTGCATTACGCTCAATACACGGTACTTGCACTAAGCCACCGATTGGGTCACAAGTCATGCCTAGCGAGTGCTCCATGGCAATCTCAGCCGCAATACAAATTTGCTCATTGCTGCCACCACGTAGCGCGGTCAAGCCAGCTGCCGCCATAGAGGAAGATACACCGACTTCACCCTGACAACCTACTTCGGCACCCGAAATAGACGCGTTGGTTTTGTACAAAATGCCAATCGCACCGGACACAGCAAGGAAGTCTTTAAGCTGTTTAGTATCAAGCTCTTTGATGAAGCGATGGTAGTACATCAATACCGCAGGAATCACACCCGCCGCACCATTAGTTGGCGACGTTACGACTTGTCCACCAGCCGCGTTTTCTTCACTCACAGCAAAAGCAAACAAGTTAATCCAATCCATGATTTCCATTGGATCGTTTTCGATTGCTGCATTTGCTTCAAGCTTCTTCAACAAGTTTGGCGCACGTCGGGTCACGTTCAAGCCGCCATCCAAGATACCTTCTGTTTCGAAACCGCGCTCCATGCAACGCGTCATCACACGCCAGATCTGTTCTGCGCGTTGATTGATGGCTTCCATATCCTGAAACGCTTGTTCATTTTTCAGAATCATGCCGCCAAGGCTCATGCCGTTATTCTCTGCCTG
>NZ_JADDYG010000898.1:108662-109464 GCF_015163535.1 Vibrio sp. OPT46
GCCAACATTTCGTCCGCACTGGAGAATGGGAACTCAACTTCTACGGGCGCAGTCGCGCTGCCATTTTGCAGTTCATCCGCCGTTGCGATGAAACCGCCACCGATAGAGTAGTAAGTTTCAAACCCAACCTGATTGCCATGCGCATCTAACGCAGTAATCGTCATGCCATTCTCATGCAGAGGAAGGTTCTCTTCATGGAACAACATGTCCGTTTTGTAGTTGAATTCGATTTCATGACGGCCATCGACAGACATCATGCCCTCTTCAATCGCCTTGCGCATCGCTTTGTTCGCAGAAGCGATTTTGATGGTATCTGGTTTGTTACCCAACAGACCCAAAATGGTCGCACGGTCTGTATGGTGACCAATCCCCGTTAACGAAAGTGAGCCGTATAAATCGACTTGAATACGAACCACTTTTGCCAAGTTCGATTCAATCAAACGAGTGAAGTGGTAACCCGCGATCATTGGACCATTGGTGTGAGAGCTAGAAGGGCCCACACCAATCTTGTAAATATCAAAGATGGACAGCATAAACTTACCTATTACGACAATGCAGCATAAAGCCAATCAGGGAGAACCATACAAGCAGCGATGGTCGCCACAGCGAACACCAACAGCCCGTAATGGCTTGCGGTTGGCTTTGCAAAAAGATGTTTTTGATTATTGATAAAGATTTGTTGCTCGGCAGTCACAGCGCCCCAACGACGGCTCACTAACACACCAAACAAAAGGAAGACGAACGTACCAATTGGCGCGAACCACGGCCAAGCCACGTCGAGATACATCGCAGTAAACACTGC
>NZ_JADDYG010000898.1:109620-111159 GCF_015163535.1 Vibrio sp. OPT46
TTCGATACCGCCAGAAGAGCTGGCACTACCACCATAGCCGCAGCGAGCAAACTCATCTTTCTTGCGACTTTTTCGTAGTGCTCATCATCGGCACTCTTGCGAACGAAACGCTTGTAGATATCGAACGTCGCGACGGTCGCCATTGAGTTGTAGGTCGAATCCAAGGTCGACATTGCGGCCGCCGCCAATGCGGAAATGATCAAACCAACGACGATTGGGTTAGTG
Source organism: Vibrio sp. OPT46 (assembly GCF_015163535.1). Classification (NCBI taxonomy): domain Bacteria; kingdom Pseudomonadati; phylum Pseudomonadota; class Gammaproteobacteria; order Vibrionales; family Vibrionaceae; genus Vibrio; species Vibrio sp. OPT46. The sequence goes on from NZ_JADDYG010000898.1 coordinate 109,846, forward strand.
TGGTTGAAGACGAAATCCAAAATCACTTCGTTGCTGTTTTCAAACGATTGATCTTGATAGAAAACACTCAAAAGAACACCGAGTACCGCGAAGAATAAGTACACAAAAAATGCACCGTAACCACACAACAGCATCGACTTCTGCGCCGTCTTTTCACATCTCGTCGCTAACGTGCGTTGGATGATCAATTGGTTGGTGCCGTACACACTCAAATGCAAAAAGCTCACGGCAACCACGCCAGCCCAGAGTGTGGTATCTACGCCTAAATCAAAGTCTAAGTTGATGATATTCAGGTGATTACGAGAAAGGTAATCTGCCGCATTAATCTCTGTCATTAGAATAGCAAAGATAGCGATACTGCCCGCCACCAATACTGCAGATTGCAACATATCGGTCCAGATAACCGTGGAAATTCCGCCCGCATAGGTATAGCAAGCGGTGAAAATACTGATGTAGATAATGGCTTCAGAAATACTGATAGGCAGAACTTGCACTAAGATCAGCGCCACAGCATACAAAATCACACCCGCAGATATACATTGAACCACAATGAACACAATCGAGTTGATGGTTCTTGCATACACCCCAAAGCGGTGCTCAAGATATTCATAAATCGAAGTCAAGCCCAGCTTATAAAAGACTGGCACAAAGAAAATGACGGTGAAAAAAATAACGATGGGATAGTTAAGGTGAATACTCATCGCTTCCATGCCAGAGCTATAAACCCAACCTGGCATCCCTACAAACGTCATCGCACTAATGTAAGTCGCAAGTATCGAAACACCTGCCGTAAACCAGCCAAATTGCTTTCCACCCGTAGAAAAGTCGCCACCATTGCTGTAGCGCTTATTCACTAAATAGCTGATTAATATGGTGATTAACACGTATAACGCAATCACCACAAAACTTGAGTACGTAACCATTTCAGGGTTTCCATAATTATGGGTGCTAATTATTTGTGCTTGGATATTACTTTAAAAAAGCATATCTAAACGATAATCCCGCCATAACTGTGACTATAATCACCAATATAGACGGTTATATATTCAAAAATGCCAAAAAGACCGATTTAATGAGACTCCCATCACTAAAAACCACTAATTGGGTACGCATTCATTTTAAAATTGATATTGATCACGGATCTAATGACCTTAAAAAAACTATGATTCACACCGACACGAAATCGAAGATGATCCAAATAAGATCGTGTTCATTGAGTTTGAATAGCAACAAATCCTAAGTGAAATAGAGGTTTATCGGTCATGAATGCCAAAAGACACATGAGCGAAGTTCCTATGATTCAAAGGGTAGCTG
>NZ_JADDYG010000898.1:111169-111959 GCF_015163535.1 Vibrio sp. OPT46
CACGACACGAAATCGAAGATGATCCCAATAAGATCGTGTTCTTTAAGTTTGAATAGCAACAAATCCTAAGTGAAATAGAGGTTTATCGGTCATGAATGCCAAAAGACACATGAGCGAAGTTCCTATGATTCAAAGGGTAGCTGCCTATCTAGCGATACTGGTTGGTTACTTTTTCTATTGTTATAACTTTGTAATTATTGACTACGTACGCCCATACATCGTTGAAGCGTATGATGGTATTAGCCTGTCAGACACTGCCCAGTTCTATACATGGCAGTCGGTTGGTGCACTTATCGGTGCATTGAGCTGTGCTTGGTTCGCAACAAAATTTGGTAAGAAATCCACTCTTATTACCATCACAGCCCTAAACGGTGGCGCAACGATCATCAATATGATGTTCACCGACTACACAACATGGGCAGCAATGCGTTTCATCATTGGTTTGTCACTGGGTGGTTACTTCACCGTGGCAGTAAGCCTGATGATCGGCCTATTTACGCCAACGGTACGTGGTAAGTTGACGGCATTCGCGTCTTCTATGTTCTCTGTTGCACTGATGGTAATGGGTGCGTATGCAGCGTTTATTGCAAGCATCGATGCACCATGGGAAAGCCTAATGCTTGTTGGTGGTATCCCACCATTGGCAGCCGCTGTTGTCATGATCTTTGTACTACCTAGCGACAGCAAAGTGATCGCTTACGGTGAAGAAGAGCAAGCAAAAGCAGAAGAATCAAATGCACCAGCGAAAAAAGGCTCTTGGGGAGAAATGCTAAGCAAGCCCTACCGTAAG
>NZ_JADDYG010000898.1:112011-114103 GCF_015163535.1 Vibrio sp. OPT46
ATCACACTAACCTGTCTATTACTGGCTGGCCTTAACTTCTATGGTTTCCAATTCTTTGGTGGCTTCGTAACCACTTACCTACGTGATGTACGTATGTTCGACGGTGCAACTATCGGTCTCATCTTCTCTATCTCAGCATTTGGTTCACTGTTTGGTGCTTGGTTCTGGGGTTGGGTAGCTGACAAATTCGGTCGTAAGGTGAACGCATTTGGCTTCATCCTAGCGGGCATCATGGTTTCAATCTTCTTTGTTGCACCTGGCGACATGGTGATTGGCGGCCTAAACATGCTGGCTCTACTTGGTCTGATTTACAACTTCGGCCTGTCTTCTTCAGCGGTATGGGGTGGTTACTTCTCAGAACTGTTCCCAGCACACCTACGTAGCTACGGCGCGGCGCTATTCCACGGCGGTCGTATCCTGGGTATGTGGGCACCAATGGTACTTATCTTCATCCAAGAGCGTACCGACCTACAAACCGCAATGTGGGGTTCACCAATCGTATGGATCCTTGCTGGTCTTCTATGGCTATCACTGCCAGAGACACTAAAAGGCGGCGTGCTCGATAAGAGCAAAAAAGCCGAAGCAGCAAAAGCGTAACTGAATTTCAAAAACTCCGGCTGGCTCCCCGGTCGGATGAAAAAACTTAATTTCGAGTCCTGTTCCCAAAGCCGACTCGACAGCAAATAAGAGAGTTTATTATGTCTAAATATCAAGAAGCGAAACGCGTTGTACGTGAATACTTCAGCGCAATGGAAAACGCAACTCACGAGAACGTGGCAGAAGTACTAAAAGCACACACTTCAGAAGATTACCTATGGCGTGGTGTTTACCCATTCCGTGAGCAACAAGGCGCTCAAGCAGCGGCTGACGTTTTCTGGGCTCCTTTGATGAAATCAATGACTCGCATGCAGCGTCGTCAAGACATCTTCATCGGTGGTGAGAACGAAGTAACATCAGGTGAAATCTGGGTAATGAGCATGGGTCACTTCATGGGTCTATTCGACGCTGAATACCTAGGCATGCGCCCAACTGGCAAAATCATGAACATCCGTTACGCAGAATTTAACTGTGTTGAAAACGGCAAGATCACTAAGACTGGCCTATTCCTAGACCTTCTAGGTGCAATGGACCAAGCGGGTTGTTACCCACTACCACCATCAACAGGTAAGCACTTCGTATACCCTGGTCCTCGTAACCACGACGGCCTACTGTTCGAAGACGCAGCACCAGAAGAAGGCGTAGCAACACTAGCACTAGTGAACAAGATGGTTGATGACCTATCTGCACTAAACGACAGCGGCGCTATGGGTTGCCCACCAGAAGTTCTTGAAAAGAGCTGGTCTAAAGACATGATCTGGTACGGTCCATGTGGTATCGGTGCGTCTTACACAATCCCTCGTTACCAACAGCAGCACCAATTGCCGTTCCGTAACAACCTGAAAGACAAGAAGTTTAACGGCCACGTATGTCGTTTCGCAGAAGGTAACTTCTCTTGTTTCTTCGGCTGGCCAAACCTATCTAACACACCAATTGGTGGTTTCCTAGGTATGACAGGTGGTGAAGTACGTGCAGACATGCAAGTGGTTGACGTTTACTACCGTGACGGCGACAAGCTATCTGAGAACTGGGTACTGATCGACCTACCTTACTGGCTAAAACAGCAAGGTCTAGACGTATTCGAGCGTACTCAACAGATCCTAAACCCTTCTCTATAAGAAGTCCTAGGGGCGGATTGTCAACCCGCCTTTATGTTGCCTGAATCCCCTCTCGGTTCAGGCGACATGCTCCCAACTCGTGCCTCAAGGATGGGGCACAACCTCAAGATAGAACCCTTATTCACAACGGGCATGAACGCACGGTGGCTTTCTGCGCCCTGAATAATGAGATTGATGATGAAAAAGTCGACCCTTTCTGCAGTGATTTTAGCAGCGCTTACTTCTAGCTCAGCCTTTGCTGCACACACTTTTGTTAATGACGCTGGCGACAGCCTAACCATCGATGGCCGTTTCGATCTTCGCTACCAAGACCGTGGCGGTGATGACAACGGCGAATGGAACAGCGGCAGCTCACGTTTCGGTTTGAAAGGCCAAAT
>NZ_JADDYG010000898.1:114195-114775 GCF_015163535.1 Vibrio sp. OPT46
GGAATGGGGCTACAACTCTGGCGCGAACGGCGACAACATTTACGACCGCTTGCTATACGCAGGTGTTGATCACGAAAAATATGGCAAGATTGCTGCGGGTACTAAGCAGTGGTCTACCTTCTACGACGTAGCATGGTACACCGATTTAGGTCGTGTATTCGGTACTCGTGGCTCAGGTGTTTACAACCTAGCTGACTGGGGTATCGCATCCGGTGCTGGTCGTGCAGAAAACTCAATTACGTACCGCAATTCAATCAATGACAAAGTGAGCTACGGCTTTACTTACCAAACCACGCGTGAAGATGTCGCTCTAGCAAGCAATGCGACAGCCTCACTGAAAAACGGCATGGGTGCATCGATCACTTACAAACCCGTTGATGGCGTAACACTTGGTGCGGCTTACCATCAAAATGAAGTTGCGGATCTAGACGCAAGCGTGGTTGGCGTAGAAAACGGCGACAACATGCGCATCATGCTATTGGGTGCAAACTACAGCAACGGTGGCTTCTACGCGGGTGCGACTTTCCACGTTGGCGAAAACTGGGAAGCAGTGAGCCAAGGCGGTACGGACGTAATGTTC
>NZ_JADDYG010000899.1:0-201 GCF_015163535.1 Vibrio sp. OPT46
ATTAGAAGTAGCGATGAAGAATGTTTCAGAAAACCAGTTCGTCGAGCGTGTACGTCCATACCCTGCAAACATGCTTGATAAAGCACAAACATTGCCTGGACACGCTGACGTATGGTGGATGAGCCAGTTCTTGGATTGCTTTTCCCCAATTGAGATCCTCAATATCCTTAAAAAAGTTAAAGCCCAGTTAACGAAGGGAGA
>NZ_JADDYG010000104.1:0-370 GCF_015163535.1 Vibrio sp. OPT46
GCTACGAGTTACCAAAGCCGGTCCTATTACGCAGGAATGTGGTACAACAAAAATGCACCCAGCAGGAACAAGAAGTATAAGAATACCTGCTGAAGAAGATCCTCAAAAAGCGATGGTCTCAATACTATCTCAGTACAATGACTTAATTGATAATCGAACCTTAGCAGTGAAAAAAAACAGCTCCAGTAATACAGCTGACATGCGTATTGGGTGGTTGTTATGGAAGGATACACTTGATGAGTTTCTGTATTTTGAAGAAGAGATGAATAAAGTTGATGTTAATAATTATTATGCACAATGGAATGTAACTCCTGCAAAAGGCGCTCGTAAAGGCTCCCGTAGTTTATGGATCTATGAACGGGCTACTGAC
>NZ_JADDYG010000900.1:0-251 GCF_015163535.1 Vibrio sp. OPT46
GTTGCAATATCCAAACCGCGGGAAGCAACATCAGTCGTTACAAGGATCTTAAATACTGCGCGCTCAAACTGACTCATAATGGTGTTACGTTGAGTCTGGTTCAAGTTACCACTTAATGCTACAGCCTTCAGTTTCTTTTCGTTCAGCTTTTCTGTTAGTCGCTCAGTATCATCACGCGTTGCCGTAAAGATAATAACTTGACGGTATTCAGCCTCAGAAAGAACACGATCTAAAATTGCCTCTTTATGATC
>NZ_JADDYG010000901.1:0-221 GCF_015163535.1 Vibrio sp. OPT46
AAAGAAGGCTTCTACGAGAAACACGGTATTAACATGCTGATCGGCGAACGCGCGATTAACATCAACCGTGAAAACCGCATTGTTTACTCAAGCACTGGCCGTGAAGTTCAATACGACAAGCTTATTCTTGCTACTGGCTCATTCCCATTTGTTCCACCTATCAAAGGTCACGAAAGCAAAGACTGTTTTGTTTACCGTACTATCGAAGATCTTAAAGCGAT
>NZ_JADDYG010000105.1:0-583 GCF_015163535.1 Vibrio sp. OPT46
ATACTGTTTTTTATGCTTAAAGCTTCCGTTGGAGGCTAAGCGTGCTCTCTTGAGCGTTTTGTAACCAATTTTAATATTCAGAATAGGTAATTAAAATGATTAGCTATGCCAGTTCTCTCGGCTTGGTGGCATATTTAATTAAACGGTTTAAGTCATGGGAATGTAAGATATACATGAATCATGTCCGTTTGATAATTTGTAACACAATTATTGTTATCAGTTTTATTTTTTCAAAAGTGTCATATTCAGAAGAAGTCTTAACAATCCCTATGGACCTCTCTAAATGGACATATGAGGGAAATAAATTCAAATGCAACTTGTTGCAATCAAATAAAGACTATGGGAAGTTTTATTTCCTAGCGGAACCTAATAATAAATTCTATTTTATTTCCGATATGGAATATGAAAACAATAAATGGAAAACGATTGCTTTAACAACTCAAAATGCTCCTTGGGGTGATGAGCTTTATAGAAAAGAATTTGGTTCCCTTGAATTTACTAAGCCGTCTCAGCGTTTCATCTTTAATAAAGGCGCTGAAGAATTCATGGATTCAATTGCTTCGGGTAGTTGGGTGACGCTGTC
>NZ_JADDYG010000902.1:0-207 GCF_015163535.1 Vibrio sp. OPT46
TAAGACTAAATAAAAGAAAGCTGATTTCGGATCGAGATATCAGTTTAAGACCATAAAGTGATACACATCACTCTATGACATAAACTCACCGCTCAACAGACATAAGTACAACAGGTTTTCACTAATATGTGCTTGAGCGTACACCCTAAAAGAAGGAGGTCCCATGTTAAAAGGATTGCTATGCATTTCAGTTGCATCCGCTCTTGT
>NZ_JADDYG010000903.1:0-302 GCF_015163535.1 Vibrio sp. OPT46
AAAGCACACTTTGTCGAATTGAGGTACCATTTGACCACGGCGGAATTCACCAAGGTCACCACCGCGTTTGCCTGACGGGCAAGTTGAATACTTCTTCGCTAATGTCTGAAACTTTGCGCCTTTTTTCAGTTGCTTGATTATGTCTTCCGCTTGCTCTTTGTGCTTCACAAGAATATGTAATGCGGCTGCTGTATTTGCCATTGTTCTATCTCTCACTATTCTGGTCGCGCAAGTGTACCCAATCCTTTTTAACAGACCAAACATTTCTTAATAATAGCTCAGCGGTAAAGGCCCCAATACAC
>NZ_JADDYG010000904.1:0-650 GCF_015163535.1 Vibrio sp. OPT46
CAGCTTGAGAATCTAGAATGTGGGTGGAAATGGAAGTATCTCATCAAAAAATGGAAAGATGGTGAAGCGATTACCCGACATATTGATACAAGCGAAGCAGATGCAGCGGTCGCAGAACTAAAACGCCTTGAACACGAGCCTACACTTGTCTTGGCTTGGATAGAAAACCACATGTCAGAAGAGTTAGATAATAAACTCAAGCAGGCTATCCGAGCGAAACGGAAACGTCACTTCAATGCAGAGCAAGTCCATACAAAGAAGAAATCCATTGATTTAGATTACCGAGTTTGGGAAAAGCTTTCTAGTAGAGCGAATGAACTTGGTTGTACGTTATCTGACGCAATTGAATATTTGCTTTCCGAAGCGTCGAGAAGTGAAAAAGCGAGTCAAAAAGTTACCTCAATTAAAGAGGATTTGAGTAAATTGCTATCTAGCTAGGATAGGGAGTGCCAAATGTTATATGTAATCTTAATTGCAGCCATCGTGATCTTTTGGTTGATCGCAGTCGATAGGCCGGTGTTAAAAGTAAAGTTCGATAATGGTCATATTAGTAACGTAAAAGGGCATCTACCTCCTTCTTTCAAACACAACTTACAGGATATTAGTGAGCATAACCCGTTTACTGGTGAAATGAAGGTGTATAGCCAACG
>NZ_JADDYG010000106.1:0-227 GCF_015163535.1 Vibrio sp. OPT46
TTTTTTAAAGGCTCTTTTCTAAAACAACATCCCTATTGCTCCACTGAACAGTGTCAGATTTTTGGCACAATATCCCAACTCTGACTTTTTTCAAAGTCAGAGTTTCGCAAAGATATGCAAAACAAGACTTTATCAGAGCTTTCTGACACTGACTTGTTACAGGTTACGCAATGCACTCTGATTTCGCCACTCTTAAGACTGATATTCCCATGTTTTCTTTAAAAAAA
>NZ_JADDYG010000905.1:0-206 GCF_015163535.1 Vibrio sp. OPT46
AATTGCTTATGTGTAATGTGTCGTATTATTACACACATAAGCACGTTTGCTCATATTGATGGTACAAAAGTTGAGGTCTGACCAATGTCTCAGTTTTTGATACTTTCATTCAATTTTTTGAAGATAGGGCACAAAAAATTAAAGGAGCTTTTTAATTGTGGAATTATTTTGAACAAAATATGTCAATTGTCAGTAGGACGAAAAAG
>NZ_JADDYG010000906.1:0-206 GCF_015163535.1 Vibrio sp. OPT46
GTATTCTCTACCCGACCACCTGTGTCGGTTTGGGGTACGATTCCTTACAATCTGAAGCTTAGAGGCTTTTCCTGGAAGCATGGCATCAATGACTTCACATCCGTAGATGCTCGACGTCGTGTCTCAGCCTTAAGAGAAACCGGATTTACCTAATTTCTCAGCCTACGCACTTGAACCTGGACAACCGTCGCCAGGCCCACCTAGCC
>NZ_JADDYG010000107.1:0-2179 GCF_015163535.1 Vibrio sp. OPT46
AGTGCCTTATACAATTCAATCCCTTTTGGGGTGATATCAATCGAAGGGTTTTTACCCTTGCTAGTATACGCTACGAACTCACGCATTAAGATAGTTGCGATTTGAGTTGGCCTAGTCGCTGGTGTCCCAATGCCTTTTGATTCTTTGAGTGAATTCCTAAGAATAGGATTAGGCTCGAATTTTGCCGCATGGTACATCGCAAAAAGCAGTGAGGCCTCAGTGAAGAGAGGGGGCTTAGTTGTAGTAGACTCCTTTAGCTCAACATCTGGAATTGAAACATTGCTTTTGTCTAAATCGTTTAAGCTGATAGTTTGGACGGTCTCTTTACCTTTAAAATAATGTTCCCACCCAGTTTCTATACAAGATCGCTTTGTGATCTTGAAACTAGATACCGGTTCTCCAAAAAGCCCATGGGTATCGAATTTTAAAACCCCTTCTTGAACTAAATATTTTGATGGAGGCAAATGTGCTTGCAAGTAATGCGACGTAATTTCTTCAAAGACCTGAAGATCTAGTCCCTGTAGCTCTCCTGGTTTAGGTATAACAACAGGAGCTAGAGCATCGTGTATTTTATCTCCTGGCGTATAGCAGCTTGGTTTGAAACTTGCGCAGGTATCGTCTTGTCCCGTTTGAATAGCAGCAACTTTAAGGGCGGCTTGGCCAAATTGGTCCCATTTTGCTAGTTGAGTACATTTGTCGGCAATATCCCTAGGGTTATAATCTTTGTCAGAAATCTCTTGTTCTTCACCTCTTGGGTAAGTGATAAAACCAGAATCGTATAGGCGTTGTGCTGCATTGAGGACATCAGTGGCACTAGCGTTGCTAATCAGACTCTGTAGTTTGGTCAGTGATAAAGGCTTTGGTGGGGCAGAAGTCGCCATACTTTCATTTATATCTAAATCCAATATGCTCGCTTGCTTAAGCCTTTCCGTAAAATCCATCATAATAGATTTGTCGATATAAAGAGGTTTAGGTCTATTGTTTATGGTTAACTCCTCGACTTCTTCCTCAGACATATCAGGCGATATTTTGGATGCTAGATTTTTTTCATCCCACTTTACGCCAGGGATAGGGGAGTCATAGTCGGAGTCTTTTATCTCTGGAAGGTATCGGCCTTCAAAACTTACAGCGCCGTTACACCTGATCAGCGGTACCGGACGAAAGTGAGTTACAGATTTAAAGTTTGCTCTTTCTTGATGACGATGGTAAGTAAAACCTACAACAGTCGACTGAACTCGACCAACAGATGTCGTTGAGCTTTTCTTATCCCCTGAGCCTAGGTACTTTCCAAGCATTCCCCTTCTTGAGTAATAAGTGTAGGTGGCAGTTAGAACCATGGCTGCGTAATCTGCCATACGACGACTAGACCCAGCTAAATATTCGCCGTAGTATTGAGATGCATCGACCATTTCATCGAAAGAGGTTTGTATTGCATCCTTGGATAACCCCTTTGTTAACCAAACTCGTTTTAATGGGCCATCGTATTTAAGGAAATCTAAAATGCTACGGTATATGACTTCACCTTCTCGGTCTGGGTCTGTAGCACCAATGACTAAAGTCGCTTTGTCGACATACTGTTTAAGTAATTGGATTCGCTCTCCTGGTTTTCTTGCCGGGTATCCGTCACGAGCTGGTATGTCCGGACAAACTTTATAAGGAACCTTGCGAGGGATGCGTTCGTGAGTACGAGGATCGTTCCAACTGAAGTTCTGTATTTGCTCTGTAGGGGGAGACAGTTCGAGGAAGTGACCTGCGGCATACCAAAGGATCAGTTCTTGCCCTTTGTAGTAGCCTGAATATAATCCACCTTGCTTTCTAAGATTCAAAGCTGATGCGATCTTTTCAGCTTGAGAAGACTTCTCTGCAATAGCGACCCACATGGCTATTCTCCTAGTTTATTGACTGCGTGTATTCGGTGAGAAATCCAACGACCATACTCAGATTCAATATCAGCAAAGTGCTTCATTGCTTTCAGGCGGTACGAGTAATGAAAATATTTATTGTCTGAAGTTGCATATCGATGGTAGTTAGCGAGGCCTTTAAAAATGTCATTCGTTGCGTTTAATCTTCTGGCCAGAATGACACCACCAATAAATAGATTTGCACATACATCATCTCTGACGTCTTCCCAGTTTATAGTCACACCAAGCTTACGAAACTCTTGATCCCAAACCTTAGG
>NZ_JADDYG010000907.1:0-230 GCF_015163535.1 Vibrio sp. OPT46
GCGATGACCGAGTTTTTGGTTGAGGAGCTTGGCAGAGGAAGAATGAACTCAATAACGAAACTTATTGATTGGTTCGGTCAAACCGCGGTTAGAGCACTAACTATCGCTTCTGAAAAAGTGAATCGATTGAATGAATCAAATAACGCTATTTTGATTTCTTCTTACCCTTGGGTATCCAAAATCGACCCTGCGAATACTTACCGTCACACTGAATTACACGTCGCGAAAAG
>NZ_JADDYG010000908.1:0-266 GCF_015163535.1 Vibrio sp. OPT46
ATGTGGAGCCAGGTTCCTGCTGTACAAGTGACTGCATGGCGCCAACTCACTCGCCTAAACACAGAAAGCTGGGCTCAAGATGCTCTTGACATGATGTACATGGAAGAAGAGCAAATGAACTGGGCAATGAAAGGGATGTCTGCTGACGATAAAACTGTTGACTGTAACGGCACTGAACTTAAGAAAGGTGACGATGTAACAGTAATTAAAGACCTACCAGTAAAAGGCACTAACCAAGTAATCAAACAAGGTACAGTGATTCGTGG
>NZ_JADDYG010000909.1:0-238 GCF_015163535.1 Vibrio sp. OPT46
CGGATGTAGATGTCTAATTGTGACTTACCAGTATCAACGCCGACATTAATGTTTTGAAGTGTGTTTGTATTCATAATAAGCTAACTCTTGCTTGCAAATGAGGGCTCGAGACCCAGAAGACTATTCGAGTGTGGTGCTTGGAGTTCTATCTGGCGTTCGTACTTGTTACCGGTCTCTCAATTGAGGAGCCATCGTTCAATCGAACTACCAGATAGAAGAACTTTAGTTGCAGCTAAAG
>NZ_JADDYG010000108.1:0-302 GCF_015163535.1 Vibrio sp. OPT46
TCAACGATACGTTGTAACTTCTCTTTGGTCTCGATATCAATGACCGCCCTTTCAATTAAGGGACGAAACCGCCTCAAGGTTTCCTTATTCTCTATGCTAAAGTGCCCTTTCTGAGCTCCAATAAGTAGGATTACGGTTTGCGTTACTTCTGAACGTATACCAGTTAAAACGACCGAGTTTACATGGCTTTTTATAAAGCTGTTTAAGTTAACAAACTCAGCGAGTTTATCTGGCTCGAACAGTAGAATGCATTCACCATTGAGAGCTCTTTGATAGGTGTTACCGTGTAACCAGGATACATT
>NZ_JADDYG010000910.1:0-1110 GCF_015163535.1 Vibrio sp. OPT46
GATGATAACTTCGAGGTACGATTACCACCTGGTGTATAAGCTTGGACATTTCTTCTATGACTTGACATGGTGCCCTCTTTATAAATCGATATCTTTTAAATGATCTTTAAGCTCATTTGCTAAATCAATTACTGAGTCCTTAGAGTCACGTAGCTGTCGAGGGATACAAATACCTTCGCTAGAAGCGACATCTAGTACTGTTCGATAATTTTTGGCTGCGGTATCAAAAGCATTTGAGCGAATGATGTAGTTATTGAATACCATGGAACGGTACTCATCTTTGATACGATTTGATAGCTCAGTATCTCGGTCTTTCTCTTCTTCGACGTTGGTACGGGCAATTTTAATCCAACGAATACCTTCTGAACCTTCTGGCAAAGCTCGAACCTGGTTAGGTAAATTATCCAAGAATTGAGTTGTGGAGCTCCAGTCGAGAGCCTTTGGAGATACTGGTACCAACAAACCATTACAAGCGTACAGTGCACTCCAAGTAAGCGGGTTGATTTGAGGTCCTGTATCAATAAAGATTAAGTCGTATTGGTTACGAATAGGGTCGATAACTCGTTCTTTTAATCTTGGAATTAGGTTTTCTTCTCCGAGCCAATGTAAAGACGAAAATCGCTCATCCTCAGGAAACGCTGGCATGATTCGAACATTAGGTAAGAAGGTATTAAGGATTGCTTCATCAATAATATCCTCATGACTTAAACCATAATTCACGAAATTTTGATATAGAGAATCTTTACCCTCAAGATCCGCTGTCATAATGTCAACGGCAGTGAGTTGGTCCAGATCATTTTGTTTGTATTCCTTAGATTGAGCGAACAATTTAAGTGAACCCTGTGGATCTAAATCAATGATTAGAATGCGGATACGTTCAAGGTGCTGTAAACCTAATGCCTGAGCCAGGTTAATAGTCGTCATGGACTTACCTGTACCACCTTTCTGGTTCTGTACATTGATAATATGAGTACCACGATTAAAATCAGACCATTTTGGCTTACCAGCTAAATCGAGAATTTCATGAATATAGTCTGGCGAATACGCATACTTACCACGGATCATTTCAGGTGGTTGATAGCCTTGCTCCACCCAATCTTCTTCCTTTTT
>NZ_JADDYG010000109.1:0-310 GCF_015163535.1 Vibrio sp. OPT46
ACTTCTATCTCACCGTTTGAGCGAGCTTCCACTTCTTGTTCGAAATAGAGCATTGCTTTGTGTACGGGAGAGGTTTCTTGACTGTCATGAGCAAGACGAATAACACTGGTTGCAAACGTATTCATACTGCTAAATGCAAGTCCCAGTGCGGTAAGTGAAGTAAGGATTGCTTTCTTCATCGTTCTTCCTTGTTTCTGGTATGACCTGCCATGGGCATTCGTCGGCAAGTCACACAACTTTTTATGTTTTTATAAATTAGTTGAGCAATTCATATCCATTTTGCATACGAATCCAAAATAAAACATTAAAG
>NZ_JADDYG010000110.1:0-251 GCF_015163535.1 Vibrio sp. OPT46
TGTTGCCAACTTGTTAATCAACAATATATTTAAAGTTGACGCAAACGTAAAGGTAAATTAACATCATTTTAAAGACGTCATCACATCGTCTTCACTGTTAACACATAGTCTTCACTGTAAAAGGAATCTAACGTGAAAATACTAGTGCCAATCAAAAGGGTCATTGATCCCTACGTTAAAGTTCGCGTGAAAGCGGACCATAGCGATGTTGAAACCAATAACGTCAAGATGACGATTAATCCATTTTGCGA
>NZ_JADDYG010000111.1:0-510 GCF_015163535.1 Vibrio sp. OPT46
CGGAAGTAGGTGCCCTACTGTTAGGCAGCAAAATTCCAGTAAACATTGTAGAGCTCTTCGTAATCTTCATTTTACGTACGCTAATCACGTTACCTGTGATTGCTGGCGTTGCTCATCTTATTTTCTAAAATCGAGACGTCAATTAACAAAGGCTCCGCATCGTCGGGGCCTTTTTTATACCTAAAACTCCGTCCACATTAGGCTTTTAGTAAAAAACTCATAATTTACAAAGACAAAACTTAAACAAAATACCTGTCAGCACCAACAAAATTTTCATCACCTCACCTGTAAAACCAGTTGATACCACTGTTTGTTAAGCAATTCTTTTCATTATGACGATTTCATTAATCGAGCTCGCAAACATGATCACACTCACAAGTTTTAACGTAAATTGTCGGTTTGTTTAAATTTAGTTAAAAAAGACGACAAATGAGTTCATGTTTTTGACAAAGATGTCGATAAAAATATAACCAAACACAATAGGTTTCTCTTTATGCCCAATTCGCTCGG
>NZ_JADDYG010000112.1:0-480 GCF_015163535.1 Vibrio sp. OPT46
CCACTCAAATGATCTAAAACTTTCAACATCTTTAGTTTGAATGTTTTTCATTCATGAACGTATTTTGTTTCCTTTAGAAGAAGTGAATACTTATTTACGCTCATTTTGGTATATACCAGTGTGGATTGATTGATGTAAATTACTTACAAATACCCTTTATAGGGGAATAAATAGGGTTGTTTTAGGCGCTAGGTTGCCTAGTTAAAGGAGTAATCAAATTGAAATAAGTAAAATAAAAGTGACCAGCTTCATGTTTGCATGCATAGAAAACAAACAGTTTCATGGTATTTCGGATTGGAGTGTCAGAGGAAAGGACAAAAAAAATCGACCCACTAAGGTCGATTAAGGCAAACAAAGGAACGAAATAAAGAAAAATTAAACAGCTTTAACCCACCATTGCCATAGGGGTCATTGCAAAGAGGTGGTTTGCACAAGCCATGCGATCATGCATTACTTTAATCGGCTGCCCAAATTGAAGCG
>NZ_JADDYG010000113.1:0-342 GCF_015163535.1 Vibrio sp. OPT46
AGTTTAGAGGTGATCAGTTGGCTGAAATAATTGCCAATTTCTGTTTGAGCTTCTTTCTTGTCATCATAAGTTTCGGTAATAAGCGTTTCCAAACCTTCCGCAGATGAATTGTACTGATAGAAGGTCTTCATATCAGAAAGATCTTTTTTCTTACGGTCAGCACAAGATGCAATAAGTTCCTCGAAATCGGCCTTTATTTTAGAAGCCTGCTTACGAAATCGCGCATCCTGTTCATTGACCTCATTTACACGGTCAACACTTGATTGCTCTTTGTCTTTCAATGATTCAATAGCAACCGCTAGAACCTTATCTGCTTGAGAGTAAATATTCTTGATATTTTGC
>NZ_JADDYG010000114.1:0-371 GCF_015163535.1 Vibrio sp. OPT46
GGTAGTCATACCTACTCGGCTATTATCGTACCTATATGGTTCAATAACTGCCTTCATACATTGAAATCAAGGACACATGTTAGATACATCAGCTCAGCCTATCGGTGATATTGATCACAATAAGATATTATTATTTTCACAATTTACATTAAAAGTTTGACGCAACCGATAAATCAACAGATTTAGGGAATAAACCAACTCATCTCGTAGGCATATTTAATCAACCTTTAAAGAACTGAAGGCTTCCCTTTCATCATTCGCAGTCCCTCTCTTTTAATGCAGTCGACTAATGGGTTTTCTGCCATATCTGAACGCCATATAAATGAAAGCGTCCTTTCCATTTTTAACTCAGGTACATTTAATGCCACAAG
>NZ_JADDYG010000115.1:0-506 GCF_015163535.1 Vibrio sp. OPT46
AATGGGGTGGATGGCTTTGATACACAGAGTCAGGCATCAGTCTATGGTTGGGTTTCTGTCGACGGCTACTTTCCACCTTCGATTACTTCTCTTGAAGTGGAAATATGTAAAGTTATTGATAATCAATGTCTTAAATCGGCATCTCAGAGCTACCAAGGTGTTCAGTTGCCTGTGCAGTATTCGTTTTTAATTGCACCAATTCAAGCTGGTGAAGGAAAAATGAAGATTATTGGAAAGCTTTATTCAAACGGTGAGCTCGTTGCGGAAAAAGAAAAGAACTATTTATTTTTAGAGGGAAATAAACAAGAAAACTTGATTCTTGTTCCAAAAATAAACAGATAAAATTTTAAGTACTACATTTTTATTAGAATTTTCTAATTTATAAAAATAAAGATCATATCTTTCCTTTTGTGAAAGATTTGTTGTCTTTTATAAACATTAATTACATGACTTTGAAGTCATCGGGTCAGTTGTTTTTTAGACTCATACTTGTTGCAAAAACAGTA
>NZ_JADDYG010000116.1:0-648 GCF_015163535.1 Vibrio sp. OPT46
GAATAGTGTGGGATTGTTTAGCTTGACAGTTGATTCACCAAATCGAGCCAGGTATTTCTTCAATCTATCACAGTGATTCCTTAATCTACTCTCACAGCCTTCCAACGGCCTAGACAGTTGCAACTTTATTTTGTGTCTTATTGCGTTTCTACGCTCCCGAACATGAAGTAATAGCTTAGCTTTATCGACCCTATGCTTTTGCATAGAAACCATAAAAGGCAATTGTTTTAGTTCTGATGCATTCATGTCCTGGTAGTCGAAACAACCAAGTTCTGACAGTAACTCTGTTCTCTTGGCTATGTCGAGGAATGTCGGGTAGTACTTTAACGATATCCTAACGGCCCCTGTCTCTACCATAGAACGAGCCACAGCTCCTAATTGCGTGGACCGTACTGATTGTTTTCTATTAGAGAGAGACAATCTACGTCTTCTTATGTTCTGAATGAGTGCAAGATCATGTTCAGCTTTAATTCTTTTGTAAGGTTGGGTTAAGTGCCACTGACTGAGAGTTCTTTCATTAACTACAATATTTAACTTGTCGCCTAGAGCGGCATTAGGGTCAATATAATGTGCTGGTGTAAAAACATCTTTAACTTCTTCGCCCAAGAGATCGATGTCAGGGTGAAGCACTCTATGATTATCTGCATG
>NZ_JADDYG010000117.1:0-619 GCF_015163535.1 Vibrio sp. OPT46
AACCAATCAGCCAGGACACTTCTCGATCTAAACATTGTGATCTCTTAGGAAGGATTTCAGTGATGGTCAATGCTGAGAGAGTTGAACTCTTTGATTTGATTTCAAGTAACTCTGATAAGGTAATCAAGTTGGAGTGTAATGGACGTAAAGCTTCTAGTGCATTTTCAGAGTACTTTAAAACTAGTCTACTTAAGGGTTATGCAAACAAAAAAGCACTAAATTGGTATAACGAAATTGATGAGCAAATTAGTAGCATTGACTTTAGTTCTATCCAAGAAGCTACGAAAGTGATTTATGCATCCTTTAGTTCTATGTTTGGCGGTGGAAAGATAAACACCAAGCTTTCTATACCCTATCTATCGCATGTTACTGATATCCAATACCAGGAAAAGGCTCGAAAAGTTAAACCTTCATTAGATTTCACAAAACGTGTAGCAAAAATTAGATCAGGTAAACTTACTAAGGGAACAACAAGACTCTCTTTCTATAATCTTGAAACAAATCCAAGACTTCACTATGCGCATGCAGATAATCATAGAGTGCTTCACCCTGACATCGATCTCTTGGGCGAAGAAGTTAAAGATGTTTTTACACCAGCACATTATATTGACCCTAATGC
>NZ_JADDYG010000010.1:0-7327 GCF_015163535.1 Vibrio sp. OPT46
TATTACATAATGCGTTCCAGATAGATGACTTAGTGCTGTCATTTGAGTGTCCGAACAACATATATGAAGGACATGTATACCAGGATCTTGTTAATTTATAACAGTTCGATGTTGAATCAAAAATAGAGAGGCATGAAAGGTTTATAAAATTAGCTACGGTATATTTTTTGTTTCAGAAGAAAATATTAAACCCTTTATTTCCTATTAACAAATAAGGTGGATTATATATTAGTCTACGGGTTAAATCTACTGGAGAAGATATTGATAATATTAGTCAATTGTCCTCATTTTTAGAGAGAGAATATTATGATTTTATCATGCCCCGGAGCAAAGTGAAGGCTCTATGAGGGGGTATCATACAGACTTGATGAAAGAATTGACTAAGCGTGCTAATAAACAATGGGGAGAAATTCCAGAAAGTGAAGACCGAAAAAGAGAAAAAGAAGAATATTTAATTAGAGGTTTCTTAAGTGGTTATCCACCAATAAAGTGTGAGCTAGTTGAAGTTGGAAAAAACAAATACTCAAAATACTCAGAAGGTAATATTAAGTATAAGAGTGAATTACGAAGAGTATACAATTTACCCATAAAAAATGAATTCTACCTGAGCATCGAGTTTTGGTATAAGTACGAATCGATGTTTGCTAAGCAAAAGTTTTTAGATTGGGTGAGAAGTGCTGATGAAACTTTTGAAAAAAAAGTATTGGAATTACTGGATTTGTCTCCGCTCATCGACTCGTATATAGCCAAAGCGGTAAAGGGATTGAACGAAAAAACTAAGACAGAGTAACACAGCGTCAAGAAAAGCTAGCAAAGTATGTAGCCATGAGAGAAAAATGAATCAAATTGGATGTCTATTTACCTTTGTACGCCATGGCGTATATAAAGCCAATGGATTTAGTAGAGAGCTTATCACAAATATCAATACATATTTAAATAACAAGAGATATAAATATGAATTTTATCAAAATCCTTAAAGATGGGTTTAGAGGGAAACCAGATTTTGCAAACTTGTTACATAATGTATTCCAGATAGATGACTTAGTGCTGTCATTTGAGTGTCCGAACAACATATATGAAGGTCATGTATACCAAGATTTTATTGAATTACAACGGTTCAATATTGATTCAAAAGTAGAGCGGCATGAAAAGTTTATAAAATTGGCCACGATTTATTTCTCTTTTCAAAATAAAATAATAAATCCACTATTACCAATCAATAAACAAGGTGGTTTATATATTCGGTTAAGGATTAAATCTTCAGATAAATATATTACTAGTGTTAATGAACTATCTTCATTTATAGAGAAAGAGTACGTGGATTTTTATCATGCTGTAGAGTCACCTGACGGCTCTCGAAAAGGTGATCATACAGAGTTGATGAATGATGCCATTGCGTACGCAAATCATCGTTGGGGAATGGACCCGATAAACGAAGAAAAAAAGAGAGCGAAAGAAGAGTTCCTTGTAGGAGAGTTTCTTCGTGGTTACCCTCCAATCAAATGCCAAGATATCAAGATTGGTGAAAATACATTTTCAAAATATGTAGAAGGAAATTTGGAGTATAAAAAAGACTATCGAAGAGTGTACAATTTGCCTATCAAAAATGAGTTTTACTTTAGTATTGAATTTTTATATGAAATCGAGCCTATGTTTGCTCAAAAAAAGTTTTTAGATTGGGTAAGACACGCGGATGAAATCTTTGAAAAAAATGTTTTAGAGTTGCTAGCACTGTCTCCGCTTATTGATTCACATACTACCTCCAAATCCGAAAGGTTGACAAAAAAAAGTTGATCCAGAGCGTTCATACTTAACTTAAAGAAAAAAGCCCGCGAAAAATGCTTTCACGGGCGAAAAAAGGGCACCAAATTGGGTGTCTATTCATTTTGGAGGTGGTCGAACGTCCATATAAAACTGACAATAGGCTTGGTGAGAGGCTTACCACCAGCGCGACCAACGAGGCTAAAGTTAACATTGTTGTAATGATTGTTAAAATGTTAATTCTTCAATCAATGTTTTCATTATCGTGAGTTTAAATTGTGAATGTGTTGCCTGCGTGTATTTTTACTCTGTGAAATTCCGTTTTTGACAATAAGACATATTATAAATCTTGTGTTGGTTATTTGATTTGGTTATATAAAACTCAACATACTTAATCCTTAACTGTTCATATTCACACTTAATGAGACACAATAACCCTCTGTTTGTTAAGTGATTGTGTGTTTTTTAACGCATTGGTATTGAACAAAAAGCGACCTAAGCCGCTCTTGTGCATTTTGATAAGTTTACTTATCAGTCGTTTTAGATTTCTTCGTGCTTATGGACTAGGCCGAAGTCAGCTAAAATGGCATACGCAGCAGGGATCATAAACAACACCAGCAGAGTGGATGCGAAAATACCAAACACGATGGAGATAACCAGTGGTTGGATAACCTGTGCTTGCAAACTGGTTTCAGTCAGTAACGGAAGCAAACCTGCTGCAGTGGTCATTGATGTCAGGAATACTGCTCTAAAGCGTTCCCGACTGGCTTTGACTACTGAGTCGTGCACATTATCCCCTTCATCGACATGATGGCGTATGTACTGAACTAACAGAATCGAGTCATTCACCACAATCCCCGCTAGTGAGACAAAGCCCATCATACTCGGCATACTTAATGAGTGACCGAGTAGGATGTGTCCCCATACCACGCCAATAAAGGCGAGTGGAATCGCAAGCATGACGACGAATGGTTCCAAATAACTGCGGAATTGGTAACTCAGAATCGCAAACACGCCAAATAAACCAAGCAAGAAGCCTTTACCCATTGATGCGCCAGTTTCAGCGGTATCTTTGGCTTCGCCTTCAAAATCAAAGCGAAGACCAGGATACTTTTGCATAAGCTTTGGCGCCTCATCCTGTTGGAACTGACGAATAATGGCGGTTGAGTTGGCTTTCGTATTGTTGATATCGCCGAATACGCTCACAGTCCTCAAGCCATCAATGCGCTGGATTCTTACGTAATTACGTTGGAAATCCAAAGTCGCAATGGTTGCGAGGGGGATTTGACTGCCATCGGACAAGATAATCGGAAAGTTTGCCAATTGCTGTAAGTCACCGGCTTGTGCTTTATCGAGGCGAACTTCGATTGAAATGTTTTCTACCCCAACTTGGATCTCGTCTGCGGTTTGGCCAAAGAAAGCTGCACGCAATTGATTGGCGATGAGTTGGCCGTTAATCCCGTAAGCTTCTGCGCCCGGACGCAGTTTTACCAAGACTTCTTCTTTACCCATACGCATGTCATCCAACACGCCATGGACACCGTCAAACTCATTTAAGTATTGTTGAATGTCGATAGAGGCGGCTTTGAGCGCATCCAGTTCATCATGCTTCGCTCGAATTTCAATCGCTCGTCCACCCGGCCCCATGGTCGGTTGTTTAAATACCAGCGAGATAGGATCGGCAAGTTCACCAATGTCTTCACGCCATGCGTCGATAAATTCATCGATGAGTGTGTTACGACTCTCGGCGCCCAGCAAATCCAGACGTACCGTGGCAATGTGAGGGCCAGATTCATTCGCGTCGGCGTTAGCGTTGAATTGACTGGTAATGTGTAGAACCAATGGATTGCCGTCTTCCACTTTCTCTGTCCATTCTTTATCTAGCTTTTGAGCGGAAGCGACGATCTTATCGACGACAGCTTCCGTTTGAGACAGAGAAGAACCCGGAGGAAGAATAATACGCGCTTCTGCAATGTCGCCATCCAATTCAGGGAAGGGTTGGAACTTGAGTAAACCACCTACTAACGTGGCCGCGGAGATAAGAAGCAAGGCAACCACGCCACCCATAAAGGCATAGCGATACTCGACCACTTTATCCACTGCGTTGACCAAGGTGGTGTTGCGGAAGTTTTCAAAAGAAGCGAGCAGCTTTTGTTTGAACTTCGGTGTTTTTCGCTCTTGCTTTTGTTTGTGTAGTGAGTGAGAAAGGTGGTTAGGTAGAATCAAGAAGGCTTCCACCAAACTTAAACTCAGTACGAGGATCAGAACTTGAGGAACCGCTTTAAGTACCGCACCCATTTCACCTTGCAAAAATAACAAGCTACCGAAAATACACACCGTAGTTAAAAAGGAAGAGATGACCCCCGGCAGTACCTTTTTCACTCCTTTTATCACGGCATCATCGATCTCTTCTCCTCGGTCGAGGTGAGCGGCAATCGATTCGGCAATAACGATGGCGTCATCCATCATGATACCGATGGCCATGAGTAACCCGACCAAAGACATGATGTTGATGGACAGGCCAAGTTGCGCCATCAAAAATAACCCACCTAAGAAGGCAACAGGTAAACCAGCTGCGACCCAAAAAGAGTAGCGAAAACTAAAGAACAACCACATGGTGGCGAAGACCAGAATGATACCTTGCCAACCGTTTTTGACCATCATGGTCAGGCGATCCCAAAGCACGGATGAAAGGTCATTGGTCATTTGTAGCATCACACCGTCTGGCGCGATGGCTTGTTGTTCTTCGACAAATTGAGCAACACGTTCTTTAATGCGCAGTGCATCGTCTTCTTTGTTTTTGCTGACTTTTAGTAGGGCAGAAGGGTGACCATCGAAGAGGACTTTCTGTTCGTCCAATTCAAACCCGTCGGTAATCGTCGAAATATCTCTTAGACGGATGATTGAGCCATTTGTACCAGAGCCCACGACGATAGTCTCAAGCTCTTCCGGCGTCACGCGTCGTTCGTCAAAGCGGATCAGAAAGTTCTTATCTGGCGTTTCGACATTACCACTTGGCAACTTGACGTTTTGACGACCAATCTGGTCCGCAATATCACCAACACTCAAACCAAGTTGTCGGATAGCTTGAGTGTCTAACTCTACTCGGTATTGGTGGTCAGAGAAGCCAGCAACTTCAACCAAAGAGACATCGTAATCGATTTTTAACGTGCGTTTAAGCTGTTCGGCATACGCTTTTAGCTCTGGCCATGTGGTATCTGCGGTGATGGCGACATCCACAACTGGCTCGTTCAAATCGAGCTCTTGGACCACAGGAGATTCAATCTCTTGTGGGAAGTCGTTTATCGAGTTGATCTGGGTTTGAACATCAACCAGCATGCGGCCGATGTCGGCTTCTTCATTCAGTTTTAAGATAAGACGCGCAGAACCCTCAATCGCTTCACACTGAGTTTCTTTGATGTTGGCAAGGCCATCGACAGCATCTTCCATTCGGATACAGATGCTCTCTTCTACCTCTTGAGGGGAAGCGCCGGGGTAAACCACACCAGCTAGGATGTAGGGCGGATCAAACTCAGGAAAAGTTTCACGCTTAATCGTGGAAAGTGAAGAAATCCCCAATATCAGCAGCGTTAGCATCAGCAAGTTGGCTGCTGTTGGATGCTTGGCGAAGAATCGGATCATGAATCAGACTCCTCAATAGCCGTTTCTGACTGTTCAGGTGACTCTTTCAATAGCATGCCGTTAATCGCAGGCAGCAAATCGTTGATGATCAGCTTCTGACCTTGCTCTAGTTCACCATCGATCACCACTTGGTTATTGCGACGATATAACACTTCAACCGTGACGACTTGCAGACGGTTGTCATCTCCCATCAGGTAAATCTTATCGCCATGAAGCGCACGCTCTGGGATGACCCAACTCGGGTTCTCTTGTCCCTCAATCAAGGCACGCACAAACATGCCGTTCACCAATGGAGGCGCAGACGTTGGGTTTAATGCACGGTAGTCTTGTTCAATTTCCAGAATCACACCGGCAGTCGCTTGGCTTGGATCAACCGTTTCACTGATGCGTGCAACTTTCGCAGGCCAGCTTGCAGAGAGGTTACCGCTGCTGAGTTCAATGTTGGCATGAATCGCATTCATATCAGGTTGTGGAATACCAGATTCATCGCGGACAAACTCACCGATGCTCGCCGCCAAAGTTTGCATGTCATGAATGGATAGTTGAGCTTCCACTTCCATGACATCAATACCATGTCCTGTCACCATGGTTTGTTGGAGGTTAACCACTTGCTTTTTCTCAATTTCTACGTCAGCAATACGCAAATCGTAAGGAAGCGTGATGATGGTCTTATCAAGCGAGCGTTCGGCCTCATCCACTTTTGATGCATTAACTTTAACTAGGGCTTCCGCGACTCGTTTCTCATCCGGCATCAAACCAATTTGATTTTCAATATCCAGTACTAACTTACGTTGAGAGAGTGCGCTTTGCTCTTGCTGATCTACATCCGATTGAGACGTTAGGCCTTTTTTACGTAGGTTTTGCTTACGGTCTAACTCTTTGTTGGCGATAACCAGACGGTTGGCTTCTATCTTGAGGGTGCTTTTGAGATTCGCTTCTTCTTGGTTCAGCTTAGCCAGAGAGGTTTGGGCAGATTTGAGATCGGCTTGAGCTTGAACCAGTTTCAACTCGTAATCGAGCGGGTCGATGCGCAAGATTTCTGTCCCTGCTTGCAACACTTGTCCTTTTTCCAGTTGCGGATGGCGGTAGACCACTTTACCCGTCACTTCGGCTATCGCTTTCCATTCCACTTTTGGGGTGATCTTGCCAAACCCTATGGCTACTGGAGCAATGGCTTTTAGCTCAAGTGGAATCGTCTCGACCAACCGTGCACGATCTCCAGAGGGTTTTACGGGCAAATCTGGTTTGAGGCTAATCGCCAAAAACAGAATGACGACCCCCACCGCAAGAGCAGGAAAGAACAGCAGCTTTTTATTTACTTTCATATTGGTCGCCCGAGTCTAAAAATCCATGTTTCATCAGTTGTATGTTGTGTTCGAATAATCGGTTCAAGAAGGCTTCAGAAAGTTCAATGCCATGAATGGCGAGCAGTGCTGGTGGTGCCATAAAAGGAAACACCATCAAGCTGATGTAAGAGACGCGACAAAGTTTAGGGTCGGCGTCTTTTCGTAAAACGCCACTGTCGATCAACTTATCAAAGATCACGCCTTGCATTGGCTTGCTGATATCTGCGAAGACTTTTTCGAGCAGTTTGCGTTGGGTTTCCGATGGGGGCATATTCATAACTTGGGCAACTAAGCGTGGGAACTGTGGTACCTTGATCATTTCGCGGTAGTAGGTGCGCATTAGATCGAGAAAGTTTTGCTCGTTACTGTTGGATACCAACGTCTGCATCTGCTTTTGCATCGGTGACAGTGTTTCGCGCAACATGGTCTCGAACAAGCCTTCTTTGTTGCCAAAGTAGTAACGAATCATCGCCACGTTCACGCCTGCTTTCTGCGCGACTAGGCGAGTAGAGACCTTGTCATAAGCCATAATGGTGAAGAGTTCGCGCGCGTGGAAAATCAGTTTTTCCCGTGCGTCG
>NZ_JADDYG010000010.1:7387-19858 GCF_015163535.1 Vibrio sp. OPT46
ATATTATCTGTGGGTCTTCCCGCCCTTCGATGCGCTTCCGTCACAATCTTCTCTCAAAATATTAAACATTTGATTAATTATAAGACGCTGATTTCTCATGCGACATGTGAAAAATTAATCAGTATTTAATCAAGTGATTAATTTGTGATGAAGAGAAGTAAAAAAGAGCAGAAAGAACTGCTCTTTGAACAAATAGAAAAGTATTTACTTAGGAAGAACGGCCTTTTGATGCTAGATCACCCCCAACTTAACACACTCCAATTCGGTCTGTTGGCGTGTTCTTTTAGTTGTGGGCATGGATTTACCAGATAAGCGTAGTTTGCGTATTCACAAAGCGGTAAATCGTTGATTGAATCGGTATAGAAATGGATTTCGGAATAAGGCTCAGGCTGATTTTCTAGCCACTGTTTTAATCGCGTGACTTTGCCTTCACGATAACTCGGGATACCGTCGATTTCAGCAGTATAACGGTTGTTTTTCTCGATTAAATCAATTCCGAGTGCGGTTGGAATATTAAGACGGCGACCAACGGCTTCCACCAAAAAAGTGACGCTGGCAGAGATGATAACCATATCTATACCATCACGAGACAGTTGCTCAATCAGGGTTTTGGCTTGAGGGAACTGTTTAGGCAAAATATGGCTTTCAACACATTCTTCAACCAAGGCGTTTACTTCTTCAATCGGCATGTTTTCTAGTGGCTTCATGGAGAACGCTAGGTAATCTTCCATGTCCATTTTGCCTTCAGAGTACAAGGCCATTAGACGCTGATCTTCCTTAATAAATAAAGGATCAGTCGCGATGTCTCTCTCAACCATAAACTCGTTCCAAATCATTGCGCAGTCAGCGTTTATTAGGGTTTCATCCATATCAAAAACATACAAAGGTTTGGACATGTTTAGGCTCTCACTGGTTGAATTTCGTTTAGGTTAAAGAGTAGCTCTAGTTGGCTGCCATTCGCTAGTAAGCGTTCTGAAGAGCGGTTAAGCAAGTCAACAGTGAGCTCACACTCTTCAACGTTCACTTGATAGCGAATAACATTACCTAGAAGCTGGTGGTTGGTGATCGTACCTACTTGTGGCGCTGAGATGTGGCTATCATATTGACGACCTTGCTCTTTTACATATATAGACTCTGGGCGAATCGCCACTTTCCATTCGGTATCAATGTTGAAGAGTTGCTTGGCTTTATTGGCCTCTACAAGGTTGTAGTGCCCCATGAAACCGGCCACAAACTCGTTAGCAGGATGAGTATAAATTTCTTCAGGTGTTCCTGCTTGAACAATTTCTCCTTTACTCATTAGGAAGATACGATCAGACATAATCATCGCCTCTTCTTGGTCATGAGTTACGAAGATAGTGGTGAGATTCATCTCTTTCTGAATATCTCGGATTTGCTGACGAAGGTGTTTGCGGATTTTGGCATCAAGCGCAGAAAGTGGTTCATCAAGCAATAATATGCGAGGTTTCACCACCAACGCTCGAGCGAGTGCGACACGCTGGCGCTGACCGCCAGAAAGTTGATGCGGATAGTGTTTTTCTTTACCTGCCAGATCCACCAGTTTGATGACTTTAGCCACTTCACGTCGAATATCATCATTCGCAAGCTTTTTCATTTTTAAGCCAAATGCAATGTTGCCTTCGACGGTCATATTGGGAAACAGCGCATACGATTGAAAGACCATCCCAATACCACGCTCTTGCGGGACTTGATGCGTGATATCTTCTCCGTTTACCCAAATCTCGCCTCCATCGACAGGGTTAAGCCCAGCAAGGCTGCGAAGTAGTGTCGATTTACCACAACCGCTAGGGCCCAAAAGCGTAATGAATTCACCTTGCTCGATGTTAAAGTGAATGTCCTCAAATGCGGTGTTATCACCAAAACGTTTAGTCAGATTTTTCGCTGTTACGTAGCTCATTGTTTGACTCCTCGGCTGAAACGACTTGCCAACCAAGTCAGTAAAAAAATAAATAGGAAGTAGGTCATCACTAAGGCAGACGTAAAGTGGCCGCTCGTCTGACGCATGTTATACAAGTAGATTTGCAGGGTTTCATAACGTGTGCCGACTAAAATATTGGCGAACACAAACTCTCCCAATAGAAATGAAAATGAAAGGAAAAGCGATGCCATCAGTCCTTTTTTGAGGTTAGGTAAAATGACCATCAAAAACGCTTTGGTTGTACTTGCTCCTAGCAAGTGTGCAGCGTCCATTAAATCGTTAAGGTTAATTGCTTCGAAGCTATTAGAAATCGCACGATACATGAACGGTAACGCGATGGTGAAGTAAGTACCTACTAGAATCCAAGGAGTACCGATAAGGGAGATTTCACTGTCAGCATAAAGTTGAAGCAAGCCGACGGAGGACACCACTGGTGGTACAGCGAATGGTAGCAAAATCAATACGTTCATGAGCTTATCGAGCCTTGGAAAGTAGTAAAACACCACGAATATCGCTGGCAGAACTAGAATCACACTGAGGGTTAGCGAAGCAATACAAATAAACAGCGAACGCCCAAATGCTTGCAAAAAGCGTGGGTCGGTCAGCAATTTAACGTACCAATCAAAAGTGAAACCATCTGGAAGCACCGTGGCGCCCCAGCGTGATGAAAGCGAATAGACAAAGGTCGCTAAAATCGGGATGAGCATGATCCCAGCAATGGAATAAACCACCGTTTTATGGAATCGAGTATTAACGTTGTTCATGACTACTTCCTACCTGCATAGCTTTTCGAAATGAGCCATTGGTTAATCACTGTGATAAAGGCAAGTAACGCCATTAGAATCACCGAAATTGCAGCGGCGAGATTAGGTTCAAGGAACAGGTCTCCCGATACCAGACTCGCAATTCGAATGGTGATGACGTTATAGTTACCGGAGGTCAACGCATAAACACTCGCATATGCGCCGATTGCGTTGGCTATTAAGATAATAAAGGTACCGAATAAGGCTGGTGAGAGCACTGGCAGCGCGATTTTCGCCCAATACTGTGATGTTTTGGCTCCCAGTAGCGCAGCAGCAGCTTGCCAATCATCACTCAACGCGTCGAACGCAGGGTAGAGCAACAACACCGCCAGCGGGATTTGGAAGTAGATGTAAATGGCCAGCAGGCCCCATTTACCATAAAGGTCGAAATCACCGAGTAAGCCATACTGCTTGAGAAAAAGGGTAATCGCCCCATTGGTGCCCAAAATAATAATAAAAGCGAATGACAGAGGTACGCCTGCAAAGTTGCTGCTCATGTTCGTAAACGCAATCACACCGTCGCGGACTTTAGAATCGACTCTGCGCAGAGAAGAGACCAACAGAGTCGCAATGGCTAAGCCAAAAATGCTCGACCATACAGCTAACCACAAACTGTTGCCAAACGCCTGCATCATAAAGGCGGAGTCGAGCACTTCAATGTAGTTATCGAAGGCAAACTCGCCATCGTAGATAAAGCTGTTTAACAGTACCCAAATCATCGGTGCGAGTTGAAATAGATAGAAAAACAGTGCGAAAGGCGCCAACCAAATGGCTGGCTTAAAGCGCTTTAACCAAGTACTTGCCAAATTTGAACGTGATTCGCTAGAGCTTGGGGAGAGGACTGAACTGCTCATAGTGCTAACAATTCCTGAGTGTATGGCTTCGTGTGGTCAAGGTTTAGCAATTGACAAACGGTGCCACAAATATCAGTTTGCTTAATATGACAATCTTGATGGGTAAACTTATCACCAATGACAAACAGGGGAACTTCTCGCTCTTCAGGTAAAATCCCACCGTGAGAAAGATCGTTGTTCATGCCATGATCGCTGGTCACAATGATTTGATACCCATCAGCAAGCCATTGATCGATGTAGTTGGAAAGAATAATGTCTGCACCTCGCGCACAATTGCGGTATTGGCGAGAGTCTAGGCCAAACTTATGTCCTGTATCGTCGATATTCATCGGATGGATCAGTAAGAAATCAGGTTGATAGTTGCGGCGTAAATACTCTGCGTCCAGGAACAAGGCTTCATCAGGATAATGATCCCAATGGTAAAAGCAGCCGTGCTGGATATTCAGGGTTTCATCATGCGTGAAACGATCGCGAACAGGTTCAAATGGCGCGCGATTATAAAGCTCACTTACCCAGTGGTAGGCAGCCGCAGCGGTCACTTTTCCTTGGGCTTTTGCCAAACTGAAAATGGAATCGTATTTGGATAGACGAACGATATTGTTGTTTACGATGCCGCTTTCTACAGGGCGAACGCCCGTTAAAATGCACTCATAAAGTGGGCGAGACATAGAGGGCAGCTCACACTGCACAGGATAAAGCGTTGCGCGAGTTTCTTGTTGGGAACGACTTTGTTCTAGAAGACCATTGAGGTAGCCCATGCAATCACGGGCTACCTGATAGTTCAGTCCATCTAGAACAACAAGGATGACCTTATTGCTCATAACGACTTACTCTTATTGCTGGTGGATTAAGACACTTTCTTGCCATTGACGTGGCAGCTTACGTGCGGACTTTTCCCAAGCTGAGAAGTCAGTCACTGGGTGAACATTGCTGTATTGGTCATTAGCAATTAGCTTGTCTTGCACTGCTTGAGGCAGTGTGATGTTGGTGCGGATTGGACGCGCATAACCTTCTGCTAAGTTGATTTGCCCTTGATCGCTGAAGATGTATTCACGAGCAAGCTTTGCTGCATTAGGGTTCTTCGCGTATTTATTGATTATGGTTGTATAACCAGAAATCACAGAGCCATCTTGAGGAATGCTCACTGTAAAGCGGTCGCGGTCAATTTTGTCGCGGTAGTTCAATGCATTGAAGTCCCACATGATCGCCACTTCCACTTCGCCTTTTTCTAGGTTGGCGATGTTCGGATCGGTAAATGAAAGACGACCTTGCTTCGCGAGTTCAGAAAAGAATTTGAGCGCAGGCTTGAGGTTGGATTCGTCCCCACCGTTGGCGAACGCTGCGGCGAGAACCGCGTTGTTTGCCTGTGCTGCTACGCCTACGTCACCTACGGTCACTTTGTAGTCGCCTTTTAATAGGTCATCCCACGTTTTTGGCGCGTCTTTTACGAGGTTATTGTTGGAGATAAAAGAAATAGTGCCAGTGTAAGCAAGTGCCCAATGACCATCTTCGTCTTTTGCCCAATCTGGGATGTCATTCCAAGTTGTTGGTTTATATGGCTGAGTGACGCCTTTTTTAACCGCTACACGTGCGAAGGCAAAGCCTACGTCACCAATGTCTGCGGTCGCGTTTTTCTTCTCAGCTTCGAATTTTGCGATTTCTTGAGCCGAGCTCATATCCGTGTCTTGGTGCTTAAGGTTGTAGTTTGACTTTAAATCAGCCCATGTGTCTTTCCAGTTTGCCCAACTGTCAGGCATACCCACACTGTAAACCGCCCCTTCTTTTTGTGCTGCTGCTACCAAAGATTCAATATCGGCTTCTTTCGCTACTGTTGGCGTAGCGAGTGTTACCGCAATGATTGCCGCTGGTGCGGTAATTGAACGACTTAGCAAAGTTTTCATTGTCTCCATCCTTCTGGACTAGGTCAGTAAGTTCGCTTTGTATGCTATGGATGGAATGTGACGATTTAGCGCAAGTAATTTGACAGTTTTGCTGATTTTATATGGCACTTATATTTCATACGTTCAGTATGTGTTCTGTTGATTAATGTCATATTTTTGTTACGTAAACGCCTTATGTTATTCGTCAAATTATCGTTGGACTAGATCAGAATGAGAGCGACAGGCACCGGACAATTTGGTACCCAATTAGGAAAAATTAGAAGCAGCTTAAAACAGCAGATTCTTTCCGGCATCATGTCGGAAGGACAAAAACTGCCGTCAGAGAGAGAGCTCAGTGAGCTGTTTTCTACAACTCGAATCACTATCAAAGATGCGTTGGTGTCTTTAGAAACTGAAGGTCTTATTTATCGAGAAGAGCGCCGGGGTTGGTATGTATCTCCTGAGCGTATCTGTTACAACCCGTTGTCTCGTTCTCACTTCCATCAGATGATTCGAGAGCAGCATCGTATTGCAGAAACTAAGTTACTCAACGTGCGAAGTGAAATGGCCGCAGGTGAGTATGCCAAATCGTTAGAGGTGGAGCTAATTACCCCAATTTATGTAATTGAACGGTTACGTTTTATTGATGGGCGAGCGGTATTGTTTGTTGAGAACGTGCTCAAAGCGGCACTGTTTGAGGGTATATTGTTTGAGAACCTCACCATGTCCCTGACGGGCATTTATCGTGAGAAGTATGGTTACGAGACAAAGCGCTCTCGTTTTGATGTGATTCCCACGTCAGCTCCTGCTCATGTCGCTAAGGCGTTGAACCTAGTTGAAGGACAACCCGTTCTGAAAATTCGGCGGGTAAACTACAAACAAGATGGGCATTTAATGGACTGCGAATTCGAGTATTGGCGTCCAGACGCAGTGATGATTCGCATTGATAGCGTAGGATAAAGCGCAGAATTAAAAAGAGCCCAATGAAGGGCTCTTTTTCGCATATTGGTTAGAGAGGCGGTTTAAACGAGGCCTTGCTCTTTCGCCATTCTGCTTGCAATGCCGGGTGCTTTCCAAATGCTTGGCAGCAAAATGAAAGACACAGGTACGGCGGTAATCACAATGAAAGACTGCAATGCAGAAATACCACCAGAGCCCATTGAGATAAGCGCAATAGCGACAATACCCATAATCAGCCCCCAGAACGAGCGAATCACTGCGTTTGGTTCTGTTGAGCCCGTCATCACTACACTGATTGTGTAAGTCATCGAGTCACCCGTCGTCACGATAAATGTTGTCGTTAAGATCAGGAAAAGAACCGAAATGATCATTGGGTAAGGTAATTCACCAGTAATCGCTAGCAGTGCTGCAGGCAAGTTAAAGCCTTCAAACGCAGATGAAATCAAACCAGGGTTATCAAGTTCAAACGCAAGGCCACTGCCACCAACGATACTAAACCAGAAGCAAGTAATCAGCGGTGCCGCGATGCTAATAGACATGATTAATTGGCGAATTGTACGACCACGAGAGATACGAGCAATAAAGATCGCCATCATTGGGCCATAACCGATAAACCAACCCCAGAAGAATACTGTCCACCAACTTAGCCAGCCTGTATCACCACGGTAAAGTGCCATAGGGAAGAAGTTATCCACCATACGACCAACGCCTTGCACGTAGCCATCAACGATAAAGCTTGTCGGCCCGAAGAACAGGATGTAACCAATTAATAGTACAGACAAAATGATGTTGTAACGACTGACGATTTGAATACCCTTGCTCAAACCGCTCAGTGCGGAAAGGGTATACATCAGGATCGCCGCCATAATAACCATACTTTGCGTTACGAACGTATCTGGCAGGCCAAACAATGAGTTTAGCGCGTAGCTAATTTGTAAACCTAAGAAGCCGATAGGACCGATGGTTCCTGCTGCTACTGCAATGATGCTACATGCGTCAGCAACATCACCAATCCAGCCTTTAATGGCTTTATCACCAAACACAGGGTAAAGCAGAGTACGCGGCTTAAGAGGCAGGCCTTTATCGTAATGCAAGTGCATTAAGACAATGGAAGATAGACCACCAAGGATCGCCCAAGCTAAGAAGCCCCAGTGCATAAAAGACTGAGATAGGGCATTGATTGCGGCAGTTTTCGGTGAGGCTTCCCCGTATAGAGGCGGAGCAGTCACAAAGTGCGCGATAGGCTCAGCTGCGGCCCAGAACACACCACCACCTGCAAGTAGAGTACAGAGTACGATTGACAACCACTTAAAGTTATCAATATCAGGTTTCGCTAGACCACCTAGGCGCACATAACCAGTGCGACCAAACGCAAGAGCCAAACCAATTAGGAAATTCAGAAGAAGCAGTACTTGCCAGTAAGCTCCGAAATATTTAGTAGCAAAGCCGAAGCCGGTGTTAACCATTGCGGTTAGAGAGTCGGTATTCGTTAGAGCAAGTAAAACGAATAGAGTGAGGAAGCTACCACTTAACCAAAAGACAGGATTGGTGAGTTCGAGGCGCTTGAGTAAAGATGGGGGATGAATAGCAGAATAGTCAGCATCCTGAATAGGCGCTGTGTGGGAGGCGGCATTCGTCATATTTGACATAATTACTTCGCTTTTTAGGGCTATGAAGCCGTGCATTTCCCCTCACATCGTTTCGACGAAAAGTGTGAGGATGTTCAAAAAGCCGATGATGTTAACATGTCGAAGTTGCAAATATAACCTTAGATTTCGATTAATTTTTAACAGGTTAGCCAAGTTGCTGATTTTTGGGTAGAGATCAAAAGAAAGAGTTTTTACGTGAAATGCACCGCATTTCGTATGTAATTAACATTTCCCTTGTTTTTGCATGGGATTATCAGGATTACATTGAGAAAACATGTTTTTCCCAAGCTAAGGTTTAACTCGATGGCTCACTTCGAACTTAACGGGCAGTGGATGCTTACCTCGCCACAGCGCCCCAATCTTGAAATTCCAATGTTTATTCCGGGCGATAATGTGTCGGCGCTTTTACAAGCAGAGCAGATTCCAGATCCTTATTTTGCCGATAATGAAAACAAAGTTCGATGGATTGAAGAGTGTGAGTGGCATATCTCACGTGAGTTTGACGTCGACGCGTTTACGTTGTCTGCCAAGCAAATTTGGATGACGCTAACTCGTGTCGATACATTGGCAACCTTCTATGTTAATGGTGAGCTAGCACTAACTTGCAGCAACATGTTTACCCAGCAACGTGTGGATATTAAACCGCATTTAAAGCAAGGTACTAACACGATTCGGGTTGAGTTTGCTCGGGTGGATTTAGAAGGTATCGCAAGAGCAAAAAAACTGCCATTTCCTATTCCATCGGCAATGGGCAACAACCAAATTCCACACATGAACTTGATCCGCAAAACACAATGCCATTCCGGATGGGACTGGGGCATTTGCTTGATGGTATCGGGTATTTACGACCCCATTCAAATCGACATTGTGAATGAGCTTTGGCTCAAAGGTTTCTCGACAGAGCAGCAATGGCAAGCCGATGGGAGTGTGTTTCTTGATGTAGTAGTTGAAGTGGAAACGGACAGTCAACGCCATGAAATGATGGTTGAATTTAATGGTGAGCGTCAATGTATTCAAACAAAAGGAAGTGGTCACTATCATTGCCAGTTCCACATTTTGGAGCCTCAACGCTGGTGGCCATCGGGTTATGGCGAAGCGTATCTCTATCCCATTACCATTTCTTGCAGAGAGCAAAAGTTAACGCACAACATTGGTTTGCGTCAGTTAACCCTAAATAACCAAGTTGATGAGCACGGCTCTGCAATGGAATTTATCGTCAATGGCGTACCGATTAATGCTAAAGGTGCCAACTGGATCCCTATTGACGCAATGCCGGGGCGAGAGTACGAAACACGTTATCGCAACCTTTTGCAAAGTGCGGTTGACGCCAACATGAACATGATTCGCGTATGGGGCGGTGGTCATTACGAGAGTGAAACCTTTTATAACCTTTGTGATGAACTTGGCTTGTTGGTGTGGCAAGACATGATGTTCGCCTGCTCGTTGTACCCATCAAACGACGAGTTTTTAAAAGACGTAGAAGAAGAACTTAGATTCCAAATCCCGAGGCTTAAGAAGCACCCATCAATCGCACTTTGGTGTGGTGACAATGAAGTGATTGGAGCTATTGGTTGGTATGACGAATCTAAGCGCAGCAAAGTCAAATACACGGTTAACTACGATCGCCTCAACCGCATGATTGAGAAGGAGATTACCGAGCAAGATAGCACTCGCCGTTTCTGGCCAAGTTCCCCATGTAATGGTGAACTGGATTTCGGTGATGCGTGGCATGATGATAGTAAAGGCGATATGCACTTTTGGGACGTTTGGCATTCAGGAAAATCATTCAGTGCCTACCTTGACGTGAATCCTCGTTTTTGCTCTGAGTTTGGTTTTCAATCTTGGCCATCTTTTGCTGAAGTTAAGCGGTTTGTCCCTGAGCAAGACTGGAATATTACATCCCCAACTTTCGAACAACATCAGAAGAACCCTCGTGGTAATAGTATTATCACAGAGATGTTCACGCGCTATTTTCGTTTTCCCTCTGGATTTGAGAGCATGCTGTATTTAAGTCAAGTTCAGCAGGCAATCGCGATCAAAACTGCATGCGATCATTGGCGTGCCATTTCTCCAGTTTGTCGCGGCATGCTGTACTGGCAACTCAACGACAATTGGCCTGTCAGTTCTTGGTCTAGTTTGGAATACAGTGGTCGATGGAAGCAGTTGCACTACCATGCAAAACGCTTTTTTGCGCCGCAGTATTTGGTATTTTCCGAGCATACAGGCGAGTTGAGCCTACATTTGCTCAATGATGCCAAAGAGTCCGCAAGCGTCAACGCACTGCTCAAGTGGGTAGATTGGCAAGGGGAAGAAAAGCAATGTTGGAGCTTAGAGCAAACAGTCATAGCAGACAGCAATACGATTTTGTGGCAATTGGATGAATCGATCGAGAAGGACGAACTTACGTCAGGCTTCTTCTATGTTGAAGCGCAAATCGGTGAAGACAGAATAAGCAACACATGGTTTAGTACTCATGAGCTAAAAACCTTGCCGATAGCGAAAGCCAATATAGGTGTCTCTATTGAAGGGAGGAAAATTACATTGATTGCGGATAAGCCTGCGTTTTTTGTTCATTTGGAGAGTGATGCTGATGGAAGGTTCAGTGACTCCAGTTTTACTCTGTTGGTCAACGTTCCAATGACGGTTGAGTATTTAGGTGATGATGTTTCAGGTATGCAGCAGTCGTTGAGGGTATGCCACCTTAATGATTAAAGCGGGCATAGAACATCTATATGCTGATAACTAAAAAGGGAGCATTTGCTCCCTTTTTAGTTATTAAGTATCCGTTATTAAGCTCAGGTTGAGACAGAAGTTTATTTAAGTTTCTGATGGACCCGATAGCTAACGACAAAGCCAATGTAGAATAGTGCAGCAAGAGTAATCACTGCCGTCGCGTACGCCAGCAGGCTGTTTAACCCTAAACCAAAAGCCAGAGTGAAGGCGATACCATGAATGGCTTCCGCAGGGATTCGGTACCAAGCAGAGTGGACGGAAGATCCGAAGAGGATAAAGGTACTAAGTAAGACAATCGTGCCGCCTATAAAGCCGACCCATCTGCTGTTGTTCATGTTGCAGTCTCAGGGGTTACCGAGGTAACGTAACAAAATATTTCAGGATCGTATTATACAACCGATCATCGCGAAAAGCGCTAGAGAAATTTCGCGGATAAAACAGAGTGTTTTAATTCGAACAAAAGAATACGACATAGCCAACTTAATACAGGAATAACAAAACATGTTGAGATTTATACAACGTCGCCGCATTAAGAAAGTGATTAAGCTAATGAGTACCAGATTGATAGTGGGATACGGCAGTCGTGAGTACTTTTCGGTTGGTCAGGTAAAGACGAGCACCAGCGAGTTAAGCTTAAGCGCGTGCCAACAAAAAATTGCGTTGGCGTTGTATGCGAATCCGCAAGATCTTGATTTGGAAAACCAACCAGAATTGCAAGCAATACGCTCAGACGTGGCGCATGATTTCTTTTCTGGTGCCGATTATACCGCTCAAGATGTGCTTAATTTACTCGGCTCTGGTGGCTGGAAAGGCGGTCGAATGGAAGATGGAATGTCTCATCATTTTGGTATGCACAGTCGCTATTAAAAACATGCGTTAATTTTATAAATTCGATAAATATTTTTGCTGTTAAAGATTAATTAAATTTTCTTTCAATTGGGTAACAATTACCTAATTATGCACCCGAATCCCAGCGCGTCGCTGGACTGGTTGGATTGCATACCATGAAATTAATCATCAAAGGATTGGGGCTGAGTGCTCTTGTGCTCAGCATGTTTGCTCATGCAGATAGCAAAACGTTGAACGTTTATGCATGGGGTGGCTATTTGCCGGAAGCATCGTTAAAAGCGTTTGAAAAACAAGAAGGTATTACGATTAATTATTCGACTTTTGAGAATAATGAATCAATGTATACCAAGCTAAAATTGCTAAAAGGTTCTGGCTACGATGTGGTTTTTGCTTCTGCGTACTTCATTGAAAAAATGGGGCGAGAAGGGCTGCTTTCGAAAATAGATCACGCTCAAGTGCCAAACATGCAAGACACAATGGACGGTTTACTTGGCCAAGCGCACGATCCTAAAAATGATTACTCGCTGCCTTATATTTGGGGCATTACCGGGATCAGCTACAACGAATCCATGGTTGAGCAACCAGTGACCAAATGGGCAGACTTATGGGAGTCTCAATACGAACAACAAGTCATGCTGATTGATGACGTTCGCGATGTGTTCGGTATGGCGCTGAAGAAAAATGGCCATAGCGTGAACACAAAAGACGAAGCAGAAATCGAGCAGGCTTTTGATTCTCTAGTCGCGCTGAAAAACAACGTATTACTGTACAACTCAGATGCGCCGCAAGTCCCTTACGTGTCCG
>NZ_JADDYG010000010.1:20021-28323 GCF_015163535.1 Vibrio sp. OPT46
CATGTACCAATCAGAGAACCAAGCGGAAATCGTGACCAGTTTGGGTTATGCGTCGGCAACGAACGCTGGGCGTGACAAATTGCCAGAAGAGTTGAAAAATAACCGTACTATTTTCCCTTCATCAGAAGACATGAAAAAAGGCGAGTTTATTAATGATGTTGGCGCAGAAACGTTAGCGATTTACGAAAAGTACTGGCAACGTTTAAGAACGCAATAAGCAACGCCTTTGCCTATTGTTAGGCTTAAAATCGTTCAAATTTGAATTCCCCTCATCACGAAAGCAGTGAGGGGAATTTTTTATGGGCTTTGTACTTCGAGTGTTACTACGCGG
Source organism: Vibrio sp. OPT46 (assembly GCF_015163535.1). Lineage (NCBI taxonomy): Bacteria > Pseudomonadati > Pseudomonadota > Gammaproteobacteria > Vibrionales > Vibrionaceae > Vibrio > Vibrio sp. OPT46. The sequence goes on from NZ_JADDYG010000010.1 coordinate 20,353, forward strand.
CACGCTTCACGAGGCAGAAGTGCTTTTTACCGCGTTGCAGTAACCAATATTGATCAAACAGTGGGAAGCTCAAACTTGGGTTATCAGCCGCCACTTTTTCACCGTTTACACTGATGGCGTTGTTGCTGATGTGTTCGCGTGCAACACGCTTCGAGCTTGCTAAACCCGACTCAATCAACAGCTCAACCAAATCTTGCTGTGCGCTCTCAATGCTTGGTAAACCATCCAACTCCAATTGTTTTAATTCACCCAAACTCAGTTGTTGCACATTACCGCTGAATAAAGCTTGAGTGATGCGCTCGGCGCTAGCTAGGCCTTCTTCGCCATGAACAAATCGCGTCATTTCCTCAGCGAGGATACGTTGTGCTTGTGGCTTACCTTGGCTTGCTTGGTCTTGCGCTTCAATGCTGGCAATTTCTTCGCAGCTCAAGAACGTGTAGTAACGCAGGAAGTGGTAAACGTCGGCGTCTTCTGCGCCAAGCCAGAACTGGTAGAACGCGTAAGGAGAGGTCTTGCTAGGATCTAGCCATACTGCACCACCTTCAGTTTTGCCAAATTTGGTGCCATCGGATTTGGTGATCAGCGGCAGAGTTAAGCCAAATACTTGCTCACCATTTTGACGGCGAGTTAAATCGATCCCGCTGACGATGTTTCCCCATTGGTCATTGCCACCGATTTGCAAACGGCAACCGTATCGACGGTTTAGCTCGGCAAAATCGTACGATTGCAGTAGGGCGTAGCTAAATTCGGTGAAGGAGATACCTTGGTCAGGTCGTTGCAGGCGTTGTTTTACCGATTCTCGGTTGACCATAGTATTGATCGAGAAGTGCTTACCCACATCGCGGAAGAAGTCGATCACATTGATCGCTTTCATCCAGTCAGCGTTGTTCACCATGATCATCGGCTTGGTCAGTTGGTGATTCATCAACTGCTGAATTTGATTAGAAAGATCGTTAACCCAGCCTGAGACGATTTCCTCTGAGTTCAGACTGCGCTCAGTCGCTTTAAAGCTTGGGTCGCCAATCATGCCCGTTGCACCGCCAATCAAGGCAACAGCTTGGTGTCCGGCATCTTGAAAGCGCTTAAGCATAATCAAAGGCACGAGGTGGCCGATATGCAAGCTGCCAGCTGTAGGATCGAAGCCGCAGTAAACGGTTTGTGGCTGTGAGAGAAGTGTCTGAATTTCTTCCAAATCGCTGGCTTGTGCAATCAAGCCACGATCTTGTAAATCTTGCAGTAATGGTGTCGTCATTCTTTTTGTCTGTCTTAGTGGTTGTTACATTCAGACTAAAACGCGACACCTTTTCTCGATATATCCCTTAAGGGACAGTTTTTATCTTGAATGGAGAATGAGGTGATTGAGGAAAAGCTGGAATAACTCACTCAATGAAGACACATTTAATTGCGAGTAAATTCGCTTTCGATGATTTTTGACCGTGCCTTGAACTAAGTGTAACCGCGCGGCAATTTCTTTGGTGTCAAACCCTTGAGCGAGAAGCGAAGCCACCTCTTGTTCTCGACGGGTGAGTGATTCTACGCCAAACGTTGCTAAAGCTTGCTCAATGGCTAATCGCATACTGCCAGAATAAGCACTCTGTGCAAAAACAGGCTCAGAAAAGGTAAATTCCGTTTGTTTCCAATGCTGCTGACAAAGCGACTGAATTATCGGGAAATAGGGCTTTAGCTTATTGATTTGTGGCTGAGAAAAGTATTTTCCATCAGTCATATATCCGAAGTACAGCATGACCCAACGGCCAGATTCAACTTCGACTAGCATGCTCAGTTCGTCTTTCCACCCGGTCTGATGGTAGAACTGTTCGCAGTAGGAAGTAAAATCAACGCCTTTACGCGCCACGTCTTTGAGCGTAAATACGCCTTGTTGCTTTGTTTCGTTTAGTTTGAGAAAAAAAGGGTCATTTTGAAATGAGTCAGTAAGGTAGCGTTGAAAAAGTAACTCTCGCTCGTTCTCAATTGAGTCGTAGAGATAAATAGGATGTTTACCTTCTCGGTAACCTAAAATAACTGCGCAATCAAAATGAAAAAGAGTGCGAATGACACGCATAAGTTTAGGAGTAAAGTTAGGCGTGTTAAGAGCAGAAATTGCTTCTGCTAGCAGATTATTAAAGTTATTGTCAGGCATGGGATACCGAATTGCAGGTGGTTTTGCGCAAGCATAACCAAAAGCAATCCAACGAGAAAGGGAAGTCGCCATCTTCTGGTGACTTCCATAGAGAAAGTTGCGTAAGTGCTCAGTTTTGAGGAATTATATCCCCGTTAACTTATTGATAAGGGTGCATAACAACGGTTTTATTTAAGCGATTAGTTGCTATGCATTACTGCGAGTTAGTGAGCTCTTCGTTAACCCAATATTTAGAACCAGACACGTTAGCATCGATGAGCAAACCTTTAGCGTTCAACTGATAGACGGCGACGCCGCTGTTAAATTGTTTTGAAAGTTGCTCTGAATCTTCGCCCGCAACAGCAGAGGCTTCACTTGTGGCCTCCCATCCTTCGTTGACGAACGTATCAAAGTCTTCTTTGTTCTCAAACAGAACCACTTGTTGGTAAAATTTTCCGCCAGCCCCAAGTGCAACGCCCAAACCAAACATATTCATATAAGTGCGTTCTTCTGTTTCCTTATTCACTGCGACTCCTGACCCTGAGTTGGTGTGAAACAGCAAAGATAATTTACGAGAATCAAAGACCGCGTAGCCGTACGCGTTGTCGTAAATAGCTTTTGCCTCCGGCTTTTCATTAAATAACTTGAGCAAAGCGCTATCTGCCATTAAGTCCACAGCTTGGCGAGCTTCTTCTGGCGTATCGCCTTCCATCAGCTCATCAATTTTTTTGTCGGCAGCATCTATCCATTCTTTGCTTTTCTCGATGCTGGCTTCTGTCCATTCGCCTGCGGTATTGATCGCTTCCTCGGACCAATTCGTGAAATCTTGCCACGCTTGTTTTGAAAACGCTTTGGTGTCGTCCCAAGCATCTTGTGCAGTATCAGAAACTGCGTCGCCAAGCTCAGACATTTTATTGGAAATTTCATCCCAATCGGCATAAGCAGGGGATGCCAGGAGCATCAATGTAGTAAGGAGTGCGATAGGCTTTTTCATCAAATTCTCTCTGGAGTTATCGATATACCATTCATTTTAGGTCATCAGACTTTGATAATGAAATTGACTAAATGACGAACTTGAGAGAGGAATCACGAACTGATTGTGAAATGACGTGTGAATAACAAAGCCCTCACAAGGGGAGTGTGAGGGCTAGAGTTTATCGTGTGTTACTTGCTGCTAACTTTACCGAGTTTTAACCAAGTATCGATAACCGTATCTGGGTTTAGTGATACAGAGCTAATACCTTGATCCATTAGCCATTCCGCTAAGTCGTCGTGGTCTGATGGGCCTTGACCACAAATACCAACGTATTTGCCTGCTTTTGTTGCCGCATCAATCGCCATTTGAAGCATCACCTTAACCGCTGGGTTGCGCTCATCAAATAGATGTGCGACATCGCCAGAGTCACGGTCAAGACCAAGCGTTAGCTGAGTCATGTCGTTTGAGCCAATCGAGAAGCCATCAAAGTACTTCAAGAACTCATCGGCAAGGACCGCGTTGGATGGCAGTTCGCACATCATGATGACTTTAAGACCCTGATCGCCACGGCGCAGATCAAACTTCGCTAGCAAATCAATCACTGATGCTGCTTCGCTTGGTGTACGCACAAATGGGATCATGATTTCAACGTTTTTCAGACCCATTTCGTTACGAACGCGTTTGATTGCTTGAGTTTCTAGCTCGAAGCAGTCTTCAAACACTGGAGAAATGTAACGAGACGCGCCACGGAAGCCAAGCATTGGGTTTTCTTCATGCGGTTCGTATGCTTTACCGCCAACCAAGTTGCTGTATTCGTTAGACTTAAAGTCAGACATACGAACAATAACGCGTTTCGGCCAAAATGCCGCAGCAATGGTTGCGATACCTTCTGTCAGTTTGCTTACGTAGAAATCGATAGGATCTTTGTAACCACGAATACGCTGAGTGATTTCTGCTTTTAGCTCATCGCTTTGTGCATCAAAGTTAAGTAATGCTTTCGGGTGGATACCAATCATCTTATTGATGATGAATTCAAGACGCGCAAGACCAACACCTTCATTTGGAATTTGTGCGAAGTCAAACGCGCGATCAGGGTTACCCACGTTCATCATCACTTTTGTTGGTAGCAGTGGCAGTTCATCAACAGAAGAGCGTTTTACATCAAACTCAAGTTCACCTTGGTAAACGTAGCCCGTTTCACCTTCTGAACAAGATACGGTCACGGTTGCACCATCGGTTAACTTGCTTGTCGCATCGCCACAGCCAACGATTGCAGGAATACCAAGCTCACGAGCGATGATGGCAGCGTGACACGTACGGCCACCACGGTTGGTTACGATTGCAGATGCTTTTTTCATCACTGGTTCCCAATCTGGGTCAGTCATGTCTGTAACTAGCACGTCACCTTCTTGGACTAAAGACATTTGGTCCAGAGAGTCAACCAAGCGAACCACGCCTTTACCGATGCGCTGACCGATTGCACGACCTTCAACCAAAACATCCGCTTTGTTTTGTAGCTCGTAGCGCTCAATCACGTTTTGTTCCGTTTGTGAACATACGGTTTCAGGACGCGCTTGAACAATGTACAGCTTGCCATCAATGCCATCTTTTGCCCATTCAATGTCCATTGGACGCTGATAGTGCTTTTCGATGATCATTGCTTGTTTTGCGAGCTCTTTAATCTCGTCGTCGTTCAATGAGAACGTGTTGCGCTCTTCATCAGAAGTATCAACGATATCAACTTGTTTGCCGATTTCTTGGTTATCTGAGTAGATCATTTTGATCAACTTAGAACCAAATGTTTTCTTAACGATTGGGTGTTCGCCTGCTTCAAGCATTGGCTTGTGAACGTAGAACTCGTCAGGGTTTACTGCACCTTGAACGACCATCTCGCCTAGACCCCATGAAGAGGTGATGAAGACAACTTGGTCGAAACCCGATTCAGTGTCTAGTGTAAACATAACACCCGACGAGGCTTTATCTGAACGCACCATACGTTGGATACCCGCAGATAGCGAGATGCCACGGTGGTCGAACCCTTGGTGAACGCGGTAAGAAATCGCACGGTCGTTAAATAGAGAAGCGTAAACGTGCTTAGTTGCTTCTAGTACTGCGTCGATGCCTTTCACGTTCAAAAACGTTTCTTGCTGACCAGCAAAAGAAGCATCAGGTAGGTCTTCTGCCGTAGCAGATGAACGAACTGCGACTGAAAGCTCAGGATTGCCTTCGATCAGTTCTTGGTAGTTTTCACGAATTTCTTGTTCAAGGTCCGCAGGGAAAGGGGCCTCTAATACCCATTGACGAATGTTTGCACCTGTCTTACGCAGAGCTTCTACATCTTCAACGTCTAGTTCATCGAGTAATTGGTGAATACGCTCATCCAAACCTTCGTGGTCAAGGAATTGGTTAAACGCGTATGAGGTTGTCGCAAAACCATTTGGTACAGAAACGCCTGCGTTTGCTAGGTTAGAAACCATTTCGCCAAGTGAAGCATTCTTACCGCCGACTTTGTCGACATCATCCATGGATAGGCCATTGAACCAGAGGGTGTTCTTTTGCATGTCTTTCTCCAGAAACATTGCAGCTTAGTAGGGGGACTTAAATCGATCTAAATAAACGCATGTTGGCTGTTATTACACGTTGACCATACATTGCTTCATTTAGATTGATATCAAAGGCAAACGATTACGTTCTGGCTGAAAAAAATTCAAAAGAATTTTTAAAGCTGTGGTGAACCTAACTGAAAGCCAAACTGATTTATTAATATTATGTGTACCATCCTACTCAAAAGATTTTGAAAAATTAAACAGAAATGCAAATAAATAACCAAAGTCGTGATGTGTTCTATGTTTCTGACGGTACGGCGATAACATGTGAGACATTAGGGCATGTTGTTCTCGGTCAATTTCCGTTCATTCCTAACGAAAAAACCTTTCCGTTTGTAGAAAGCCAGGACAAAGCTACTGACGTAGTCAAAGAAATTGAAACTTCCTACCAGCGCAATGGCGTCAAACCTCTGGTCTTTTTCTCAATTGTCGTTCCAGAAGTACGTGAAATGCTGCTTGAAGCGCCAGCATACAGTTACGATGTGTTGGAGAGTATTGTGCAGAAAGTGCAAGACGACATTCAGATGGCACCAAAGCCTAAGTTGCAGCGTTCTCGCAGCGTGGGGAAAGATTCCGACACCTATTTTGACCGTATTGCGGCCATTGAATACACATTGGCGCATGATGATGGCATTACGCTAAAAGGGTTGGAGCAAGCTGATATTATCTTACTTGGCGTGTCGCGCAGTGGAAAAACGCCGACTAGCTTGTATATGGCGATGCAATTTGGTTTACGTGTTGTGAACTATCCGTTCATTGCGGAAGATGTGAAGATGATGCGTTTGTTGCCTGAATTTGAGATCCATCGTCATAAGTTGTTTGGGCTTACTATCGACCCTGAACGTTTGACTGAAATCCGTGAAAATCGTTTGTCTGGAAGTGATTACGCTAGCACAGAGCAGTGTAAGCTGGAGCTAGACACTGTTGAGGCGTTGTTTAGAAGAGAGGCGATCCCATATATCAATACGTCCTCTCTGTCTGTTGAGGAAATTACTACGCGTATTCTGGAAAAAGCAGGAATGAAGCGTCGCTTGTTTGGCTAACAAGAGACGCTCATGTCGCTATGTGTAAGAGGAGGTAAGATGTATACCTCCTCTATCGAATGAACCTTAGACAGAATTAATAGTATTGGAACATCTTTTGGATGTCTTGATAGTTTTTGGTCTGAGTCAGTGACAGCATCAGTAAGATACGTGCTTTCTGTGGGTTCAATGTACCAGCGGCAACAAAGCCGTATTTTTCGTCATCAATTTCAGCATCCAAAGTGGTTGAGCCGCTAGGCGTTCGGGAGCTTCTTACAACAACAACGCCATCTTTACTCGCTTTCTCTAGCTCATCAAACACAGTGTGGTACAAGTTACCATTACCGACACCAGCACTTACGATGCCGTCAAACTTCGCATCCACAAAGGCTTTCACTGGCAAATTGGAGGCATTTGCATAGTTATAAACAATACCGACCTTAGGCAACTTACTAAGCTTTGATACATCGAATGGGGTTTCTGTCGTATGTTTACGCTCTGGGCTTCGTTGATATTTGGCATCGCTATTATGAATGTAGCCGATAGCACCAAAGTTGGGTGACTGGAAAGTGCTGACGGAGGTTGTATTGGTTTTTGTCACATCTCGCGCATCGAAAATCGTGTCATTCATTGCGACTAGCACGCCACGTCCTTCTGAATCTTCATCGGTGGCTGTTACGACTGCATTGTATAAGTTGACTGGTCCATCAGCACTCATTGCGGTGGAAGGACGCATTGCACCAACGATCACGACAGGCTTTTTGCTCTTGACGGTCAGATCAAGGAAGTAAGCGGTTTCCTCTAACGTATCCGTACCATGAGTAATGACGATGCCGTCAACATCATCTTGAGCGAGTAGCTCATTAACTCTTTTCGATAATTTTAGCCACACTTCATCATTCATATCTTGTGAACCGATACTGACCACTTGCTCTCCAGAAATATCGGCAATTTTGGTCATACTCGGCAACGCAGAAATCAATGATTCAACGCCGACTTTACCTGCTGTGTAGTTTGACTCGGTTGCAGATTGACCTGCGCCTGCAATGGTGCCGCCAGTGGCAAGAATTTTAATGTTCGGAAGATCGGATTGCGCGAAAGACAAAGAACTAAGGCACAAACCAAGGGTTATCGTACTGAGGCGGAAAAGATTTTTCGTCATGGGAATCACCTGCTGTTAGGTTGGATGTTGGGGAACTCATCTATCCTAAAAACAGCGGGTTAGATTTTTTGAGTACTAGTTCAACA
>NZ_JADDYG010000010.1:28333-31000 GCF_015163535.1 Vibrio sp. OPT46
TATTTTTCGTCATGGGAATCACCTGCTGTTAGGTTGGATGTTGGGGAACTCATCTATCCTAAAAACAGCGGGTTAGATTTTTTGAGTACTAGTTCAACAAATTGCAGATGAAGATCGTGATCAACTAATCACTTAAAGAATATCAAATCAACCAGTTAACCTAATTGACGTGCTTCTTTAACAAGTGAGATGTGCTAGTAACGTGCACAACGTGTTAAGCCCTATAATTTATTGATTTATAAATAAAGGAGGTAGGAGTCTCGTGATGAGGTTACTAAACATGAATTTAGCCGTGCAATTTTCCAAAGTTTACAGTGTAAAAAAAGCGGCTTTACCCCGGAACAGATAAAAGCCGCTTGCCAATGATGTGTTAATTCACATCTTATCGCATAATCATTTGTTCACGACCAGGACCCACAGACACCATTTTTACTGGTACGCCCATGAGTTCCTCAATGCGTAGAACGTATTTCTGTGCTGCTACTGGAAGCTCTTCAAACTTACGACAACCTGTGATGTCCTCGCTCCAGCTTTCCATCTTCTCGTAGATTGGCGCAAGAGAGGCAGTTTGAGGCCAGATTGGGTTTTCGCTGTGGTCGCCTTCGTAGCCAACACAGATTTTCAGATCGTTAAGGCCAGTCAAACAGTCTACTTTCGTTAGTGCAATTTCAGTTGCGGCTTGCAGTTCAACGCCATTTTTCGTAGCGACTGCGTCGAAGTAGCCCATGTCGCGTGGACGACCCGTAGTTGCACCGAACTCGCCAGCAAGTTCGCGGAAAGCGTCTTGCTCTTCCATTGCAGTGATCAACGTACCAGTACCCACTGATGAGCTGAAGGCTTTTGCAACCGCAATAACGCGTTCAGGACGAAGTGCCGGAAGGCCACTACCGATACCCGCGTACATTGATACAACGTTAGAAGATGTTGTCCAAGGGTACTCACCGTAAACAAGGTCACGACCCGCGCCAAGCTGCGCTTCGAACAATAGAGTTTTGTCTTTCGCTTGTAGTTCTTTTAGAGGAAGCGTTACGTTGCAAATTGAATCGCGCCAAGGTGCAGAGACTTCTAGCAGCCAGTTCGCCAGTTCTTCAGCGGTTTGTTCAAACTCGAACGTCGGGTAAAGTGCACGCAGTTGCGGCAGTTTCCAATCCATCATGAATTGAAGGCGTTCAACCAATACTTCTGGTTGCTTCAACCAACCAACTAGGATGCCTTTCTTCATTACGCGGTCACCGTACGCAGGTGCAATACCTTGGCGAGTTGAACCGTATGCTTTGTCGCCTAAACGTTGTTCTTCTAGCGTATCTTCTAGTGCATGTAGAGGTAGACACAGTGTTGCGCGATCAGAGATGCACATATTCACTTTTACGCCCGCTTCTTCAACTTCCGCAATCTCCTGAGACAGCAACGCAGGGCTGATAACCATACCCGGACCTAACACTGCCAAACAGTCTGGGTTGAATACGCCACTTGGAAGCTGGTGCAGCTTGAACGTACCTAGGTCGTTAACCACGGTGTGACCCGCGTTGTTACCACCTTGGAAACGAATGCTCGCAGAAGCTTGCTCTGCCAAAAAGTCAACGATGCGGCCTTTGCCTTCATCACCCCAGTTTGCACCCACAACAACGATAGACGACATAATTTAATCTCCAAAAACAGATGCAAAAATCTTAAGGTGTTCGCCATAATAAGAGAAATTAATTATACTCATTAACTTGATAAGAATTTCATATCGGAATTGGCAATGTTAGATTTGAACTGGCTGCGAACCTTCGTAACTCTTGCAGAGGTAAAACACTTTGGTAAAACAGCGACGGAACTGCACATGACGCAGCCGAACGTAAGTTTGCATATCAAGCAGTTGGAGCAAGCCACGCGCACGAAATTGATTGAGCGAAATCCCGTGCAGTTGACGCAAGCGGGGAAGCGTTTGTTAGCTACGGCGCAGCGGATGCTCAATGAGCTGCAAATTTGTCAGTCAGATCTCAATGCCATCAACGATCTTACGCAGGGGACGCTTTCTATTGCGGCGAGCGATATTGTTTCACGTTTACTGCTTATCAAACCATTTCAGCAATTCAAAAGTGAATATCCGGGGATCGACTTGGCATTGTTCAACACCACATCTTCTCAAGCGGTGGATTTGGTGAAAAGTGCGCGTGCCGATATCGGCTTTGTTATCGCACAAAAAGAGAGTCAACCGCTGCATTTTACGCCTCTCACGCAGATTCACTGGTGTGCGTTTGGCGATAACATTTTTGAGTGGCAAGACAATCGAAAAGAGAGCCAGACGCTGATCCTGCTAGGGCACGATACTCGAACCCGAGAGCTGATTGATGCGTCTTTACCTGAACTAAATCTGCCTAAGCATCGCGTGATGGAAGTGGGCAGTGTGGAAGCACAAATCGACTGGGCGGAAGCGGGGTTTGGGACTGCTATTGTGCCGGATTTCTCGCTCGATCCGAGATTAAAGCTTTCTCGTGAAGTTACGCCTTTGCCAAGTTTTCCAAACACTGATTTCGGCTACATCGTGCGTCAAAATCAGGTGTTATCCAAAGCGGCAAAACAGTTGTTGGCTTGGGTTGGCGAGAATGTGTCGGTGGTTGAGGGCTAAGACGATGAAAGAAAAGGCCATGAAAGAGACGAAGATTACGATTTCGCTCCCAT
>NZ_JADDYG010000010.1:31063-32295 GCF_015163535.1 Vibrio sp. OPT46
CACCGTATTGGGGGCGACCATGCCAAGCGAGCGAAAACACTCGCAGCAGAAAAACAGTGCGATCTTAAGCGAATTAGACGATCTCGTCACTGGCAAATCTCGGGCGAGGCTTTGGATGTAAAAGCGTTTTTAGAGCATCTCAAAAACGAAGAAGCAGAGACGATGCGATTTGCGATCAACAAAATCGAACAAGCTCTACTTGCTCACCAAGACAAATTGGAACCTTTGGACGTGAAGTTGATACGTTTGGTGAGACAAAACCCAAACATCACCTTAGCGGAGCTGATGGCTGAAACGAACTGCACGTTAGTTCAAGCTCGCACGGCACGATTTGATGCTGAGTTGCTTTAAGATCGGTTTGTGGTTTACTCACTTTATTAACAGATGTTAGGGTACCGATCAATATCACTCACTAAGACCATTTTATTATGGATATTTGGCAGCTTCTCCTTTTTATTCCTGCTTGCTTCGCTCTAAATATGGCTCCAGGCCCAAACAATTTATTGGCAATGAATAATGCGCGTTGTTACGGCTTTAGGGCCGCGTTTACGGCCAGTTTAGGCAGAATTGCCGCTTTTTCAGCAATGATTGCGTTGTCTGCATCAGGTCTGGCTGTGATTTTGTATACGTCAGAAATGCTATTTTTGGCAATAAAGCTGGTAGGGGCGCTGTATCTACTGTGGATTGCGTTCAACCTTTGGCGTTCAGAGTCCAGTCCGATCTCTGACTTGGACAATTCGCGCAATTACGCAGGACTTGCGAAGCAAGAATTTACGCTTGCTGCTGGCAACCCGAAAGCGATTCTTATTTTTACTGCATTCTTGCCGCAATTTGTTGATGCCAATGCCAACGTTCAAGAGCAGTTTTTTGCCCTTGGCTCGACGTTTTTGATATTAGAAATGGTCGCCATTTCAATCTATGCCATCTTTGGTTTGTACTTGAGACACTGGTTTTCAAATCCAAAAATGGCGAAACGTTTCAATCGCGGATGTTCGTTGTTTTTAGCTGCATCAGGTGCGAATTTGCTTCTAAGTAAGCAATAACAAAACATCATCTCTGTAGATTATTTTTCTATAAAAAAAGCCGCTGATGTTACATTAGCGGCTCTTTTCGTTGATGTATCGATTAATTTATTGTTACCACATCAAATCGTCAGGCACGACGAAATCTGCGTATGGATCGTCTTCTGCTGGAATGTCCGATTCAGGTTCTTTTTGTTCGATGATTACGGA
>NZ_JADDYG010000010.1:32354-33550 GCF_015163535.1 Vibrio sp. OPT46
CTCATCACGTTGAGTAATTTTATTCGCTACTCCACGTGGAATGACAACATAGCTTTCACCAACAATTGCGATTGCCAAAATACCTTTGATCAACTGCTCGCGGATAAGTGAATCTACATAAAGTGATTTCACTAGCGTACCGTGAGTGAAGTTGTATTTGATGTCGCCATCTTTTAAGTCGATCTTGTTCATCTCAATCAATTGATTGATCTGCGCTTTGATCTCTTTATTTAATCGCTCAGCATTTTGTTGCTCGCTCAATTGTTTATCACGCTCTAACTGTTGGCGTTTATTCTCTTCAACCGCCGCTTTTACTTCGCGTGCTTGAACGCGTGATTTTTTAGAGCCTTTCTTCGCTTTCTTTAGTTTCTTTTCATTAACTAAGCCAGCTTTCAGCATTTGTTCTTGAAGGGTAAGTTTTGCCATGTTTTATCCAGTTAGTGCGCAATTTTGGGCATTTTACCCACTATTGCCACTTGTAGTAAATAATAGTGCTTTCTATGGGTCTAAAATGTTTGGTTGGCTTGTTATCTCTTTAATGGAAAGTGCAAAGCGGGCCTTCTCCAAAGCCCGCGAGCATTACTGAAATCTAGGTGGGTTATGGTTGCCACTGTTTAGATGTGACGAGGTTATCCATCACTTTGTTTACCGCTTGATGCGCTTTGTCGACAATGGTGTCTATATCGTTACGGTTCGCGATAAGCGGTGGAGCAAATCCGAGGATGTCACCATGTGGCATGGCGCGAGCGATTAAGCCTTGCTCTAAACAGGCCGCCGCGATTTGCGGGCCTACTTTCAAGTTTGGATCAAAGTGTGCACGGCGGAGCTTGTCTGAAGAAAACTCCAACGCATGCAACAAGCCAACGCCACGAGTATCACCGACCAATGGATGATCGTTAAACGTCTCCGCCATGCGTTGCTGCAAGTAAGCGCCGACTTCGGCTGCGTTTTGCACCAGGCCTTCACGTTCAATGATATCGAGGTTGCAGTTCGCGGCTGCCGCTCCCATTGGGTGACCAGAGTAGGTATAACCGTGTCCGATAGCACCCCATTGGTCGGTGCCGTTTTCTAGCACACTCCAAACTCGTTCACCGGCGATCACGCCAGACAGCGGTTGATACGCTGAGGTTAACCCTTTCGCTACCGTGATGAGATCTGGTTTCATGTCGTAGTGGAGTGAGCCAAAATCGGAGCCG
>NZ_JADDYG010000010.1:33609-44065 GCF_015163535.1 Vibrio sp. OPT46
AGGCGACCAAAGCCACACACCACTTCATCCGCAATCAAGAGTACATCGTATTTGTCGAGTACTTTGCGAATCGCCTGCCAGTACCCTGCTGGTGGTGGCACAATACCGCCAGTACCGAGCACTGGTTCCGCAATCATTGCTGCTACCGTTTCTGGGCCTTCTTCCAAGATCATCGCTTCGAGTTGATCTGCGCAATATTGAGAGAATTCAAGCTCAGACATACTCTCGTCTTCACGGCGATAATAATATGGCGCGATGGTGTGTTTGATACGCTCAAGTGGTAAATCAAAATGGGCGTGGAACAACGGTAAACCTGTCATTGAACCGGACGCGATACTTGAACCATGGTAGCCGCGGTCACGCGAAATGATTTTTTTCTTCTCTGGTAGACCACGAGCATTGTTGTAATACCACACCAACTTAAGTTGAGTTTCGTTCGCGTCGCTGCCTGACATGCCGTAGTAAACTTTGCTCATGCCTTCAGGCGCCATTTTGATGATGCGATCTGACAGTGTCACGAGCGCTTCGTTCGTATGACCGACGTAAGTGTGGTAGTACGCCAGTTCTTTGGCTTGCTCATAAATCGCATCGGCCATTTCGGTCCTGCCATAGCCAATGTTTACACAATACAACCCGGCAAAGCCGTCTATCAGCTCGATGCCTTCTGAATCGGTGATGCGTATTCCGCTTCCGCTCGAGATAATTCTTCCCGGAAGCTCCCCGGCCGCATACTGCTTCAGGTGGGTTGAGGCATGAAATACTCTCTGACGATCGATCTCTAAAAGTTGTTGGGTTTTGTTACTCATGATCCTTCTCCTCGAATAATTGGATATCCATATTTCGTGCCTCAACTGCCACTGACGGTTGGTAAAGCGCCTAAGCAGCAGTATTTGATTTCGCTGTATTCTTCAAATCCGTGACGGCTTCCCTCTCGTCCAAGACCAGACTGTTTCACGCCGCCGAATGGGATAGGGTGCCCTGTCATTTTGACGGAGTTCACGCTCACCATGCCAAACTCCAAACCGCGCATGCAGTGCCAAATTTGGTGAATATCGTGACCATAAACATAGGCAGCTAAGCCGTACTCAGTGTCGTTGCTCATTTCAATCACGGTATCTAAGTCTTGGTAAGGCAATACGCCTGCCACAGGACAAAAATTCTCTTCGCGATACACCGCCATTTCAGAGGTTACATCGGCTAGCAATGTCGGCGCGAAGAAGTTTTCGCCTGGTACGGGCTGGTGGTATCCCGCTACCAATCGCGCGCCTTTGTCGAGCGCGTCACGCACCAAATCATGCGCTTTATCCACCGCAGTGCGATTAATAAGCGGTCCCATGGTGGTTTTTTCGTCTAAGCCATTGCCCAAAACGATGTGGCTCATTTCTTTGGCAAACGCTTCCAAAAACGCTTCGTACTTATCGTCAGGGACGAAAATACGGTTTGCGGCCAAGCAGTCTTGTCCTGCGGTTTGAAACTTCGCATCCACGGCGGCTTTGGCTGCTTGCTCGACATCCATATCTGGCAGCACGATGAAAGGGGCGTTACCACCGAGCTCCATACTGCACTTCTTCACGGTTTGTGCCGCGTCGCGTAGCAACAGTTTGCCTACTCGAGTTGAGCCTGTGAACGAGAGCGCTTTGACTTTATCGGAGTGACACAAGGTTTGTGACACCATCACCGCATCGCCAGTGATCACGTTAAATACACCAGGTGGAAAGCCAGCTCGGTCTGCTAACTCTGCCAACGCTAACGCAGAAAAAGGCGTTTCACTGGCGGGCTTAATGAGCACCGGACAGCCTATTGCTAGTGCGGCTGCGGCTTTGCGTGTGATCATGGCATTAGGAAAGTTCCATGGCGTAATCAGTGCTGCGACACCAATTGGCTCGCGCACCGTTGATAGCTGTGCATTCGGAATATGACTTGGGATGGTTTCGCCATAACAGCGGCGTGCTTCTTCGGCAAACCAACGAACAAAGGATGCGCCGTAGTCAATCTCACCTACAGCATCACCTAGTGTTTTTCCTTGCTCCATCACCATCAAATGAGCAAGGTCTTGCTTTGATTCTAGAATCAGGTCATGCCAACGCATGAGAATTTCAGCGCGCTCTTCTGCTTGCATTTTTCGCCATTGACGAAAGGCTTGGTCGGCTTTATCAATCGCTTGATAGAGTTGTTGCTGAGATAGCTTAGTGATGTAACCGATGACCGTGCCATCTGCTGGATTATCCACCGGATGAAATTGATCACCACTTACCCATTTGCCATTCACGTACGCTAAACCTCTCACCAAACGTACGTCTTTCATTATCGCCATCATGTCGTGCGAGGCTTTTAATTCTTCAGCGTGTAAGCTGTGCAGTGCTGTCATGAGTCCTTCTCCCTGCATCGTTGTCCATAATGAAACTGTAATGGAGAAGTGACCGAAATAATTTCTGATACCGAGGTTTAAAACGTCAGAACTTTCTTTTTAGTGCCGTTAAATATGGTGTTTTTTCTGTTAACGCCTGATGCGCATTTTCCCTTTTATAACAAAGCGTTTTGGTTTACTTCGAATGTGCCCGCATCACGTTTGATTGTTTTTGTCACAATGTAAGTAAAGTAGCGCTCAATGCCCACATCTGAGTCTAACCAGTTGTCGATAAGCCGCTGATATTGGTCGATATCTTCTGACTGAATTTTAAGGATGTAATCGACACCACCGCCCGTGGCATAGCAATCAGTGACTTCTGGTGAATGTTGAACCAGTTGCTCGAAGCGTTTGAACGCTTGGGCGTTGTGTTCTTTGAGCGTAACTTCAACCATAACCGACGTTCGTTTGAACAAAATATCGGTATTTACTCTTGCTCCGTAGCCTTCAATGATGCCTGCTTCTTCCAGTTTTTTGACGCGCTCCCAGCAAGGGCTCACGGATAGGTTGATGGCCTCGGCAAGGTGAGATTTGGTGATACGACCATTATCATGAAGTATTTGTAGAATTTTTACGTCGTAGCGATCGAGGCGCATAATGAGTCTCCCTGTAGAATACTAATCATTTCATGAAAGGCTGATGACTGGTCGCTGTTATAAGGTGCTTTCCAGTTTGCTTCTGGTATGCCATTTGTTTTGATTTCTTTAGTTGGCTTTTCAATCAGCCTATCTCGCCGCAGTCTTCGGCTATAACTGCGATAGTGTCACCGATATTCACCATAGCAGGAAAACGACGCGCCGCGAAAATACCATTGCGCTGTGACTTGTACTCAACGGGGGCGGTACCTGTGCGCTCGGTCGAGAAGATTCTCACTAATACATCGCCCTTTTTGACGGTATCGCCAAGATCAAATAAGTATTCTGTGATGCCGTGGTGTTGGCTTTGCACATAACAACTTGCATCAGGCATATCTAATAATTTAGTTGGTTGGGTTGGTTGTTCGTAGTCACCGGGCAAGTTGCCTGAGAAGCGCAAGAAGTTGCGAATGCCACGGTCGGAATAAGCGATGGTTTCTGGAGTGCTGGTTCCGCCTCCTCTTAGTTCGGTGGTAACAAAGATTTTTCCCTGAGACTCCACGGCAGTGTCATACAGGCTGGTGGCGTCCATTTCGAGCAAGATCATGGTGTAAGGTGCGCCAAACAGTTTTGCACCTAATATGCAGGCTTCTTCTTGATCGAGATTGTCGAGACGATGGGCAGCGGCGAACGGAACGATATCTAACGTTTTACCACCTGAGTGAATGTCTAACGCAAAATCGCACTTAGGAAATAGGTAACGAGTAAAATAATCCGCAATTTTCTCGGTCACTGTGCCTATGGGGTTGCCGGGAAAGCTGCGATTTAAATTCCCCTTATCGATAAACGACGTACGTGAGGCATTTTGTACCGCAGGTAAGTTCATCATGGGTACAATAATGACACGACCTTGGATTTGATCTGCCTGAAGCGAGTTCGTCAATTTTAGCAGGCTGGTGATGCCTTCGTATTCGTCTCCGTGATTACCGCCAGTAAGCAGTGCGGTTGGTCCGTGACCATTTTTGATCACGGTGATAGGTATCATAATACTTCCCCAAGCGGAGTCGTCATGTGAATAGGGCAGCGTTAAAAAGCCGTGCTGTACACCTTCTCGGTCAAAGTCTATGGTGGCTGTGATCGAGCTTTTTTGCATATCAAGTCCTTTTAGTTCTCAGACCTGGCTCAACAGAGCTTAAGGTTTGAAAAATTAGTGTTTAACAAATAAGTGGCGTGGAAAGTCACACAGCGTTTTTGCTCCATCATGGGTAATGACGATACTTTCCGTTGTTTCTAACCCCCAATCTTTGAACCACAGCCCCGGCATAAAATGGAATGTCATGCCTTCTCTCAAGATGGTTTTATCGGTGTCTCGCAAACTCATGGTTCGTTCCCCCCAATCTGGCGGGTAGCTCAAACCTATTGGATAGCCACAACGGGCGCCTTCGCGTGAGAATCCCGCTTTATCGAGAACCTGGTTTAGTGCATTGGCGATGTCGGCGCAGGTATTTCCGGGCTTTGCCACTTTTAGGCCTGCTTCAAGTCCTAAAGTTAGGGCTTCGTCGGCTCGTTTGAACTTGTCGTCAGGCTCGCCAAGAAAAATAGTGCGTGAGAGTGGGCAATGGTAACGTCGGTGCGCCCCTGCGATTTCAAAAAACGTCCCTTCGCCTTTCTTGAAGGGTCTGTCATCCCAAGTCAGGTGAGGTGCGGAAGCATCAGAACCTGATGGCAAAAGCGGCACAATCGCGGTGTAATCGCCAAAGTGGTCTTCATGCCCGAGCACGGCTTGGCGGTTAATCTCGGCAACAAGGTGGTGTTTCGGTAATCCTGGTTCAATCATGTCGAACGCGACGCGGTGCATATTTTCAACAATGCGAGCGGCACGGTACATGTACGCCAGTTCTTGATCGGATTTAACGGCGCGGCACCAGTTGACTAGTCCGGTTGCATCGAGAAGTTGAGCATTCGGTAGGTGCGTAGTGAGTGATTCGTAAGCGGTGGCGCTAAAGTAATAGTTATCTTTTTCTACGCCGATACGACCACGATCCCAAAGGCGCGGAGCCAGTACGGCTTCGACTAGGAAATCCATCGGGTGTAACGGCGGGTTCATTACATAATGGTCTGGATAGTAGGTAATGTTTTCTGCCGACATATACGCAGTCCTGTATGCTCCGTTGGCATCTTGGCAGCGTCCAAACCAAACAGGTTCATCAGATGGACCAACAACGACACATTGTGGCACGTAAAAAGACCACCCATCATAGCCTGTCAGCCACGCCATGTTAGAAGGGTCATGAATGATAAGGACATCCAATTCTCTTTCTTCCATCGATTGCCGAACTTTCGTTAACCGATCCTGGAACTCATCCAGTGTAAAATGCAAAGCAACGCCTCTCATATTTTCTCCTTGTTAGAAATCCGACGCCTTATGGGCCTTCGGAGACGCTGAGGTATTTCTACCTTCTACCAGCTAGCCAGATCTGCGTTAAAAATGATTGCAATTTACCTCTGGGGTTGTATTTGGATTGAACGATGCTGTTTAACATGTTTGTTTAACCCATACATTTCATGTCAATCATTACAATTGTGGTTTATTTTTGTGCATTTCACCTCGTTTTGTGAGTTAAAGTTCGCCATTTGTTAAACGGAAGTTACAATGAGCGTTAAAAATGAATCAATTAAAATATTGTGTCATGACAATTTCTTTGAACCCGATCATTCGGCCAGGCACCGCTAAATACATCTCCATTGGTAACTATCTTGTCGAATGTGTCCGCAGTGGTTATCTAAAACCGGGGACTCGATTACCCACACATCGTGAGTTTGCAGAGCAAATTGGCGTCAGCGTACAAACGGTGAGCCATGCATATGGTTATGCAGAGAAAAAAGGGGCGATCGAGTCTTGGGTTGGGAATGGTACTTTTGTCAAATCAGGTTTTGTGGATGAAAGTACGGACACGGAGTTCATGCTGACACAAGAGATGAAAGAAACGCCGGATGAAATTGATATGTCGATTGCACATCCAGTGGTGACCGATCGCCACATTACGCTTTTTAATCAGGCGTTAATGGAGATTGCTGGGCAAACAAACAATCGTGGTTTGATCAGTAAAGCAAAGCCGGTAACAGGTCAGCCTCATCATATTGAGTCAGGAGCACGATTTCTAAGTAGCCAAGGGTTGGATGTGGGTGCCGATCAAATATTACTCACAAATGGCGCATGCCATGGTTTAACGTTGGCTTTAAGCACAGTTGTTGAACACGGCGATTTAGTTGCTTGTGGTCACTTGGTTGATCATGGCTTGATCTCTCGCTCGAGAATGCTTGGATTTAAGTTGCAACCACTTGAAATGGATGAGTTTGGTATAACGCCGGATGCATTTGAATGGGCATGTAAACACAAACCAATCAAGGTATTGTGTTGCACACCGAGCATGGCTAACCCGACTAGTGCGCATATGGATGTTGAACGCCGAGAGGCGATAGCGAATATTGCGCAGCAATACGACATCTATGTAATTGAAGATGACGTGTATGGAGCACTAGAACCTAACCGTGTCCCACCCCTTGCCACATTGTTACCCGAACAAGCTTTCTATGTCACCAGTTTAACCAAAGTTGTAGCGCCAGGCATGCGCACTGGCTATCTGACGGTCCCACGTCATTTTTTGCAGCACGCGATTGGTCGTTTAGCGGCAACGAGTTGGTCTGCGACTCCATTACCATTTGAAGTTGCTCATTTGTGGATCGAAAACGGTACGTTAAATCGACTTATTCGCTTTCAAGTCAATGAGTTTGCCAAGCGGCAGCGAATAGCAAAAGCCGCTTTAGAAGGGCATGTTTATAGCTCGCACCCGAATGGACAGCACATTTGGTTGAGACTACCCGAGCAGTGGAATAGCGATGATCTGGTTGCTTCGGCTAAGCGTTCAGGGGTGCAGATCACTGGATATAAACCGTTTGTTCTCGATACTAATCAGCCAATGCCTTACGTGCGAATCAGCTTGGGAGCAGAAACAAACCGAGGCTACATCAAACACGGGTTATCTGTGATTGCTGAAATTCTCGATACCAACCCTCCCACCTCACACTTTTTGGTTTGAACGATAGGTTATTTATGCTTTTAACTGATGGGCTTAAACGTTTGTAACTGAGTTTTTTCTTGTCGCCATTGCCTTGGCGATTTTCCCGTCCAGCGACGAAAGTGGCGGCTGAAGACCGCAGTTTCTGCATAGCCCAGTTGCAACGCGATATCGGTAATACTCTGAATATTCTCATGCAATCGCTGTTCGGCGAAATCCTGACGCACTTGTTGTAAAAGCTGCCGATAATTTGTGCCCGTTGTTTCAGCTTGTTTTGCAGCATTCTCGGATGCAGGTCCAACGCTCTTGCAACGCGCTCAACGCTGCATTCTCCGGTTGAGAGCAGACGGCCAATCATGTTTGCTGCTTGGTCACTGAGATTGTTGGGGTAACGGGTTTGCAGCTCTTTGAGGTGCTGTTGAAAATGGCGCTCTAGTGCGTCTTCATCTTGGTGGTTCTTAGCGTTAAGCAGAGTCGCTTTAAGTAGGATACCGTCAAACTTATCACCGAAACGCAGTTTGTTCTGCTGGGCAAACTTGCTTTTTTCTACTTCCAATGTTGCGTGTTGAGTCAAATGTAGCGCGAAGTGACTTGCTTCAATATCAAGTAAGCTCGCAACAAACATCGCCAGATGCGACACACTGAGCTGCATCAACTGCGCGATACCTCGTTCGCTGTGCACATCAATATTGAGCGACAACCGTACCCAATCATCTTGTGGCGTCATGTTGAGAGTTACCCCTGACGAATGTAGATAGAGAAAATCATTCACCCGCGCCAAGGCATCACCAACCGTTTCCGCGCGAGAAACCAGCATTGGTAAGTCCCCCAAGCTTTGTAGGTTTTTACGCTCAGCGAGTAACGCACCAAACAACGGTTGCTGACAACGAGCAGCCGCTTCTTCCAGTAATTCAGCCAACCTAGGGTAGGCGAGATAGGTATCGGGATCGCGAAACTGCGCGGCAGACAGGCCAACAGCGGCCATTATCTCTTGCGGATTCTGACCTAATTCTGAAACCAAGCTATCAAATTTATCAGCAGCGCCACTTCGTACGATATACATGTCTCGATTTTAAAATGTTAACAGGTTGTAAATCGCAATATATCAAATTTACTTCGTAAAAGGTCAAGTGAGTGCCAGTGAGTTGATCTAAGTTACATTTCGATAACAACAACGCATGGATGAGAAGCTGTATGGAACTTATCAATAAAACTGCCATCGTGACTGGCGCTGCGGGTGGAATTGGGCAAGCTATTATTGCAAAGCTAAGAGAGCAAGGAGCCAAAGTGCTTGCTGTCGATATTTCAGAGCAATCACTGCAAATGTACGCAAGTTTTGCCCCTAAGCAGTTGGAAACCTTTGTTGCGGACGTCACCGATTACCAACAAGTCGAAGCCATGGTGAAGTACGCGGTCGAACTATTTGGCTCACTTGACATCATGGTCAACAACGCGGGCATCGGTGCACCGAAACCTCTGCTTGACCACGATCCAGTTGCCGATTTTGAGCCGATCTCAAAGGTCAATCAAAACGGTGTCTACTACGGTATTCTCGCCTCTGGAAGACAATTCCAAGCGCAAGGGACACCGGGCGTGATCCTCAATACCTCTTCCATTTACGCCCAAATGGCCTCCGAGATGACGTTTACCTACAACGTCAGTAAAGCCGCAGTCGATATGATGACCAAATGCGCCGCTTTAGAGTTAGCGCCTCTGGATATTCGTGTGTGTGCCGTCGCTCCGGGACGTGTCGATACTCCGATGTTAAGGCAATACGAAGAGATCGGCTTGTGGAACCACATCCGCAAAGAACAGATGCGCCAAAACTTCACGCAACCAGAAGAGATTGCCAACGTGGTAGCGTTTCTTGTCAGCGAGAAAGCCAACTGTATCAACGGCTGCACCATTAGCGCATCTGACGGTTTCGAGAATTTTAAGTACCCGCTCATGGGATAGATGGAATAGGCGAGCACGCCAAATTACAGCAATAGTGAGGATGTAAGTTATGTCATTACCAGAAGTTATTCAGCATCAAGATTTCCTATTAACTCTTAATACTAATGAAGAGTCGATCATTAAAGACGCGCTACCGGGTGTTGATGTTTACCCGCTGTTTCTTGACCCAGAAAATGGTACGTGGGTGATTCGCGCCAAGTTCAAACCGGGTATCACTCTGCCTAAGCAATTCCACACTGGCGTGGTGCATTTCTATACGCTGAGTGGCGCTTGGCACTACATTGAGTACCCAGATCAAGTCCAAACCGCTGGTAGCTACTTATATGAGCCAGGTGGTTCGATTCATACCTTTCACTGTCCAGAAGAGTCGGGTGGTGCAGATGGCTTTATGGTGATCCAAGGTGCGAACATTAACTTTGACGAAGAGGGTAACTTCATCAACATTATGGATGCAGGTTGGATTGAGCAAGTTGTTATTGCAACAGCGAAAGCACAAGGCTTCACCGCGCGCTACATCAAACCGGGTGCGATTGCTGGCCTGAGTGATGATCTTGCGGAGTAACCCCATGCAACAGATGAACAGTATCATAATGCAGGATGGTAGTGTCCGCCTGAAGCAAGTCGAAATCCCCAAACCCGCTTCGGGACAAGTGTTGGTTCGCAGTCTCGCCTGTGGCATTTGTGGCTCCGACCTTCACATTACTCGACACGCGGATGAGGTATTTGATGTATTCCACCAGCTCGGGTTGATGCCTGATGAAGCCGGTGAGCACGCTCAAGTGATGTTGGGGCATGAGTTCTGCGCGGAAATTATCGAATACGGTGCCGATACGCAGCAAACGTTGTCCGTTGGTAGCCGAGTCACCTCAGTACCGATGTTGCTCAGCCAAAATGGCGCGGGCGTTGGTGTTACTCCGGGTACTTATGGCGCTTACTCTGAGTACTTCCTGCTTGATGAAGCGTTATTGCTACCTGTCCCAGACGGAATGCCATCTGAGGCGGCGGCACTGACTGAGCCACTAGCGGTCGGTTTGCACGCGGTCAATCGCAGTGAAATCGAAACGGAAGAAACCGCGCTGGTTGTCGGTTGCGGTCCTATAGGGCTGGCTGTGATTGCTGCACTGAAACAACGTGGCGTCAGCAATATTCTTGCGGTCGATCTTCAGGAAGAGAAGTTGCTACTTGCTAGTGAGTTTGGCGCAAATCGATTGATCAACCCGACCAAGGAAGACGAGATCGCCGTTGGTGAGCAGTACGCGATGAATTCACGTCTGGTCATTTATGAGTGTGTGGGCAAGCATACATTAATTGACGATTTTATGCGCCGCGCCCCTGCCCGAGCGCGAATCGTCATCTCGGGTATCCATACGACACCCGCAATCATTAACTACGCTTACGCGACGGTAAAAGAGCTCGACTTGAGATTCTCTTACTACTAC
>NZ_JADDYG010000010.1:44121-45698 GCF_015163535.1 Vibrio sp. OPT46
CAACCGCACGAGTTTGAGCAATGCCTACAAGCGATTGCCGAACACAAGTTGCCTTGGCAGAAAATGCTCACCGCCAAAGTGGGAATCGACGGTGTCGAAGACGCGTTTAGACAGTTAATGACGCCAAATGACCACATCAAAGTCGTTATCGAACCTTGGCGCTGCGGCGCGTTAGAAGTGATTTAACTCTTAGCCAGATTAAGCTAGCTAAAACCAATTTTAGTTTGGTGACAGCCCCAACCGTAGCTGCTAGGTTGGGGCTTTTTTGTTAGGCCTGTTCTGCGCATTCATGTTGCAGAGCAGGGTAATCGGTGTAGCCTCGTTCGTTTCCGCCAAACAACGTTGAGCCATCGAGTTCTGCCAACGGATGGTGATGTTGCAAGCGAGAGACTAAGTCTGGGTTTGCTACGAATGGCCGTCCGAATGCTACAAGATCCGCGTAACCTTTCTCTAACACTTCGTTTGCTCGTTGAGGAACGTAGCGACCTGCAACAATAATAGCGTTGCGAAAGCGCTTTCTAAGTTCGATTCGAAACGTCTCAGGAATCGTTGGTGCATCGGCCCAATCGGCCTCGGACAAGTGCAAGTAGGCAATGTCGCGCTCCTGTAGTTGCTTTGATGCTTCCAAGATTGTTGGCACGATATCCGGGCAGTCCATATCTTTAAACGTAATGAATGGTGCCAATCTCACTCCAACTCGATGCGCACCAACAGCGGCGATAACTGCATCCACTACTTCGATAAGAAAACGGATACGATTTTCTCGTGGACCGCCGTAGTTGTCTGTTCGATGGTTTGAGTTGGTTCTTAAGAACTGATCGATCAGATACCCATTCCCGCCGTGGATTTCTACACCATCAAAACCCGATTCAATAGCGCGTTTGGCTGCGTTCGCGAAATCACCGACAACTCGGTTGATATCCGCTTGTGTCATGGCGCGTGGCTCAACACAATCGACCATATTGCCGTTGCCTTGTTCATCTGCAATCCAAACTTGCGTCTCTACCGGAGCGAGCGCAGATGGCGCGATAGGCTGTTCACCATTTTGGAATGTTGGGTGAGACACTCTGCCCACATGCCATAGCTGACAAAACATCGCTGCGCCTTGTGACTTGACCGCTTGGGTCACACCCTGCCAGCCCGCCACTTGCGCATCGGTGTAAACGCCAGGGGTGAACGAATAGCCTTGAGAATCGTCCGAAATTTGTGTGGCTTCGGAAATGATCAGCCCGGCAGAAGCGCGCTGTTGATAATACGTTGCCATCATCTCATTCGGGATGTTGCCCGGCTGAGTGGTGCGTGCGCGAGTCATTGGTGCCATGACAATGCGGTTTTGTAGTGACAACGCTTTCAGTTGAGCTGGTTCAAACAGCTTATTTGTTCTTTGTTTCATGATGCGCTCCTTAGATAAGTACTGGCACGTTGGTCGCTTTACGAGCGGTTGCCATCCAGTGAAGTACGGCTGGATCCCATTGCACTTCGGGCGCACTGAAAAAGCCGCGTAGAATGGAAAACATAATGGCTTGATCAACCAGTGACGTTTGCTTTTCTGAACTTAGGTTGAGCAAGGGTTTAGT
>NZ_JADDYG010000010.1:45752-51974 GCF_015163535.1 Vibrio sp. OPT46
TTGTTCTATCAAAGCGGCGACTTCTTTCGCAATCGCAGGTGTATCGTTAATCAAAGCTTCAAAATTTAACGCTTCGGTTTCTTTTTTTGCACGCCATGCTTGTTTAGCGGTTTCTGTTACAAATTCCGGTAACGTCATGTTTGACCAACGCGGATACCCGACTTTTTGTAGCGGTAAAAATGCTTGTTTTTGCCAGTCTAAAACCGGTGTTGAGGGTTGGCTGTTTTCGCTGGAAGATGCCAATTCAAGGAAGTAGTTGATGATGTCTAAGCTTTCCGCCATGGCTTCACCATCGTCTTTGATCAAAAGAGGAACTTGTTTTGCGCCGATGAGGTTTGTGGTGGTGCTCTCGTCGTCATAAGCAATGTTGATGACGTCGAGCTGAATATTCAGCATGCCTGCAACAAAACGGACGCGGGCGCTAAAGGGGCAATGTTCATAAATGTACAGTTTCATTTTTGTTTCCTATCTCTTGGCTGGGCAGGGCGTGTTGTTGTGCGTTGAACAGCGTTACGGCGTTTAACTTTGCCCTGTCACATAACGTTCTGGGTCTAAACAATGTCGATAGGGTCAGTATATGGATTCGATTTAATTTGATAATTGGGTAATATCTGAATTGATTATTCAGTTTTTTCAAATAATAAGGGCGCGAAGATGGATAAGTTTTCGGATATGACGTTGTTTGTCAGCATCGTTAAACATCAAGGTCTGGCAGCGGCGGGAAGGGAGTTAGGTTTGTCTCCGGCGACGGTAACGGCAAGGCTGCAAGCGATAGAAGAACGCTATGGCGTAAAGCTGCTCAACCGAAGCACACGCCACGTATCACTCACGGACGCAGGGGCAATGTACCATCAAGCTTGTCTGAACATCATTGATAGCGTGAAAGAGACGGAAAACTTACTGCAAACGGGTATTTCGGAAGTGCGCGGAACGTTGAAAATTTCAGCTCCACGAGATATTGGCAAACAAATTATTTCGCCGATGGTGTCGGCTTTTTCTGAGCAATATCCGGATGTGACGCCTTATCTTTATCTTAATGACAATTTATCGAACTTGGCTGAATCGGGGCTCGATTTAGTGATTCGTTACGGTGAGTTAGCGGACAGCAATCTCATTTCGCGCAAGCTGGCGTCGAGTCAACGTGTGCTGTGTGTGTCACCTGATTATTTGTCGAAGCAAGGTGTCCCAAACTGCCCACAAGATCTCGCGGATCATCGCTGCTTAGCGATGGTGCGCAGCAATGAAGAATTAAAAACGTGGCACTTTAAAGATGAAGAGTCTCACCAAACGATCACGGTCACGCCAAAGCGATTTTCTGATGATGGTGAAGTAATTCGACAATGGGCGTTGGACGGTGCGGGGATTGCGTTGAAATCGATTTTAGATATTCAGCAAGACCTCAAACAACAACGTTTAGTAACGGTTTTGGATGGGTATATGAAAAACTTCAGCGCCTTCTCGCAAGGCGCTGAAGCGGATCTGCATGTCATTTATCAAAGCCGTCAATATCAACCGAAAAGAGTTCGCCTGTTTTTGGACTTTCTAGTTGAGCAATTTAGCGCGCTGAGTGATGCCCGCAATCAGATCTAGATGCGATTCCGAGGTTTCTCGGCGGTGGCGATAAATCCCGACGGTGCCAGGGTTTGGTTCGTTTTCCATGGTTAAGCATCGTAAGCCAAAGGATTCCAAATACGATTGCAGATGGCGGGTATAAGACATCACCGCGACGCTTTCTTTCAGTACATCAATACTGGCGAGCAGAGAATCCACTTCGTAAGTCGGTCTGTCATCCAGTTGCTGCCTTTCGCGTTCATTTTGTTTCGGGATTGGGTTATCGATGACGTGAGCGAATTTCTTAGCGTCATAAGTGACCGAAAGAGCGGGGTATTCGTGCAGCATATCTTCGGTGACGGTTTTCCCTAGAAGTGGGTGGTTTGGGGAAACAAAATAGGCATCAACCGTTTGAAATAGCGGAATAAACGTAACATCACATTTAGACGACAAGCCGACAATCTCGTGGCCGATGAAGAATTCAATCTGTTCGTTGATTAATGAATCCATCAAGCCTAAGTGGTTGCCAAATTCGACGTGCGTAGATGCCGATGGCTGCTTGGTCAGATGGTCATTGAGTGCTTGTTTGACGAACAGCGGCCACCACGCATCGCCAGTACCCATTTTAATTTTTCCGACTTGGTACTGTTTCCGCTCATCAATGCTTTGCATCATTTGGTTGTATTCATGCTGCATCGCGTTGCTATGGCGATAGAGGATGCGCCCGTATTCGGTCAACACCATGCCATTAGGGTGACGTTCAAACAGCGTTACGCCGAGATTCTCTTCCAGCTTCTTTAAATTGCTTGTTACCGTTGGCTGGCTTAACCCTGCCATTCTTGCCGCAGCGCTGATGCTTTGGCAGCGTGCAACCAGTAAAAATTGCTGCAGAGATTTGTCCATTTTCTTTCCCCTCTAAGAACGAGGGGTATTTTGCACAATTTCATTTATAAATCACAAATCTGTAATCTCATTTGATTGAAATTATGCGCATTTCATAGATCTACATCACTGTTGGGGTCTGACGTATAGATGTTATCTATAGCTCGCTCCTGACTTCCTATTTTCCCCTCAAAAAGGTGTTCTTTAGACTGTCGCCAAAATAACAATCTAAGGGATGAACATGAAACCGAGTTTTATTGCGCTTGCTGTCGCGTCTTGTATTGGTCTTGCTGGATGTGGGTCAGATTCCTCTGATGCGCCAGTGTCAGTCGACAAACCAATTATTTCAGCCGACTTATATTTACGTGGTTTAAATGGGGATTGGGGCACGGCAGAGCATGCCAAGCTAAACTATTTGGGTAATAACGAGTACGAAACCGTACTGCGCGTCGCTCGAGGTAGCAATCAGTTCAAGATTGCTGATCCGGGTTGGCAGATCCAATACACCTACTTTGAGGAGCCCGCGGCGTTCGATAAAGCTCAGGAGTACCTGCCAAAACCAGACACGAATGAAGCGTGTATGAACGATGATTGCAACTCTGAGATCACGTTTGAAGACAAAGGGTATTACAAGTTTTCTGTGAGCTTTGCCGATGAAAGTCGCGCGACAATGACTGTGACGAAAGCAACGCAAGAAGAAGCGGAAAAATACTACTCTGATGCGATTCTCGACCCTGCAATGGTGCATGAAGGGCATCAGAGCAAAGAAGTGAAACTGTTCGCCAATTACGATGACTCGAGTGATACCGTGATTTTCTCGGTGAAAGATCCTAAAGCTGAACTGCGTGAATTTGGTATTTCAACGACGACAGAATTGCGTGATGCGCTCGACCAAGGCTTAGTGATTAATGAGCAAACAGGGCCGCGAGTGGTGTCGGGTGATGTCGCGTTTGACGCGTTGTTTGCATTGACGATGAAAGAGCTAGGCCAGCTTGCTGTTTCTGAAATCAAAGACGGCAATTACAACTACAACAACCCAATCAAAGCGGAAGTTTTTGAAACGGGCGCGAAGTGGCATTACGTATGGACGCGTGATTTGGCGTACGCAGCAGACCTTTCGCTTGCATTGATGAATCCAACTCGCGTGCAAAATGGTTTGAATTTCAAATTGTCCGCTTTTCGCGACACGACCGATCAGCAATATGATGGCGAGCAGATTGTGCAAGATACGGGCACTGGCGGCAGCTGGCCAATCAGTACCGACCGCACGACTTGGGCGCTTGGTGCAGAACGCTTACTTTCGGCATTGAATGGGGAAGAGTACAACCAGTTTGCCGAGCGCGCATATAACGCTATCAGTAATACACTTGAAGCCGATCGCCTGGCGGCTTTTGATGCGAAATCCGGTTTATACACTGGTGAGCAATCATTCCTCGATTGGCGTGAGCAAACTTACTCAACGTGGACGCCAAACGATGTCAATGCGATTGGTAGCAGCAAAGCGTTATCGACAAACGTGGTTCACTACCGCGCGACTCAGCTCGCGGCTAAGTTGGCAGAGAAGTACGATTCAACCAACGCGGTCAAATACACCGAGTGGGCTGAGCAGTTAAAAACCGCTATCAACGAGCAGTTTTGGAATGCCGAACGCGGTATGTACGTAAGCTATTTGTTTGACAATGGCAAAGACATCGCGGTCGACAAATACGACATGTTGGGCGAAGCACTTGCGATCATCAGTGGCGTGGCAAGTGATGCGCAGGCGAAACAAATCATGGCCAATTATCCACACAGTGAGTTTGGCGTGCCGGTTTACTTCCCTCAACAACCGGATGTGCCTGTGTACCATAACCGCGCAATTTGGCCATTTGTTACCGCGTACAGCTTGCGCGCCGCGCATCAAACACAGAACGTGGCTGCGGCGAACAATGCGATTCAATCGTTGGTTCGTGGCACGGCAACTAATTTATCCAACATGGAAAACTTAGAGTGGCTTTCTGGTAAGTCATTCATCATCCATAGTGATCATGGTGAAGATCCAAGCATGGATGGCCCAGTGATTAACTCTCAGCGTCAGCTTTGGTCTGTGGGTGGCTACTTGAACATGGTGGTAGAGACCCTATTCGGCGTTCATACCGAAACGGGTAAGTTGGAAGTGCAGCCATTTATCACAAGTTGGGTGCGCAATAACTTGTTGGCTCAGTCTGAACAAATCACTTTGGAAAACTTTGCCTTCAAAGGAAAGAACTACTCGGTAACGATTGACTTGCCTGAAGTAAGCAAAGATGACACAGGTTACTACCCAGTTGAAAATGTCACGATGGACGATGAGGGGCATTTCCACGTGACATTGGGCGCGCTTGTGAATGTAGATAGCAGCATTACTTTAGTTTCTGGTGTGAAACCGTACGCAAGTGAAGATAGTCGCGTTTATTCTCCGCAAGAGCCAACATTGGTGGTAAAAAGCGTTGATAATTCGGTTTCGATTGACGTGACAAGTAAGTACAACGTGAACTTGTATCGCAATGGCGAGCTGATTCAAAAGAACGTGATTGCTCAATCTTATTCCGATACGCCAATAGGTTTTGCTTGTTATTTGGCTGAAAGCATTAACGATAAAGGCTTCCGTTCTAACCCAAGCCAACCTGTTTGTGTCGGTGAAGAGATCCGCATCAAACTCGATGGCGAATATCAGCCACTCAAAGACAATGTCTCAGTGGTTACGGTGAGTAAAGACAGTGGCATCGTAAAAGGTACAGAGTCGTTTACAGCGCCTGTAACGAGCACTTACCAGTTCGATGCTTGGTACAACAATAACCTAGGGCAACTTAATACTGGCATCACGAACACCGTGAAATTGTTAGAGGTATTGGATGATGCAGGTAAGGTGGTTGGCCAAGGTTACTTGCAGATGGGCCATATTGGTGAAAACCAAGGTATGCGTTACTCAACGCCAATTGAAGTAGCGTTGGAGCAGGGAAAAACCTATCAGATCGCGCTGAAGGACCACTTCAATATGAGTTACCTCAAATCGAATGAAACCTACATTTACGCTGGTGGTATTGAGGGTGAAAAGAACGAAGCGCAAATCGCAGATATTCGAATCACACCTTTAATGTAGACTGTTTTAACAAAGCTGTATTCTAAAAAAACTGTGTTTTAAGAAAAAAAGCCGCTGAGATTATCAGCGGCTTTGTTGTATTTGCTATCGGTGGCCGTTTACAGGTTAGTTTGCAGCTTGCGGACGAGGCTTACGGCGCTGACCTGACGGTTTGTTTCCTGCAGGCTTAGCATTGTTTGGCTTGCGGTCATCTGGTTTACTGTTTGCACGACTTTGGCCTTCACGGTTGCCTTTAGGCTTGCCTGCACCGCCTTGGTTGGTGCTGTTTTTGTTGCCGTTGCTACCACCGTTGAAGCGACGTTTGGGTTTGTTTGCACCATTGCCTGCTTTCTTTTCGGCTGCTGGGGCATTTTCACTTGCAGCATTTGGCGCTTTTGGTTTTTTCGGCTTCTTAGGTTTTTTCGGTTTGATTGGGCGCGTATCCAGTTTAGATTCTGGCACCACATTGGTTGGCGCAAAACCTTCCAACTTTTTACGTGGTAGTACTTCTTGAATCAAACGTTCAATCGCAAACAATTCAGATGCTTCTAGCGCACACACGAGTGAAATCGCTTTACCTACTTCGCCCGCGCGGCCAGTACGACCAATACGGTGAACGTAGTCTTCTGCCACTTTCGGTAGCTCAAAGTTCACCACTTGCGGTAATTGCGGAATATCGATACCGCGCG
>NZ_JADDYG010000010.1:51984-57997 GCF_015163535.1 Vibrio sp. OPT46
ATGCTTCTAGCGCGCACACTAGTGAAATCGCTTTACCTACTTCGCCCGCACGGCCAGTACGACCAATACGGTGAACGTAGTCTTCTGCCACTTTAGGTAGCTCAAAGTTCACCACTTGCGGCAATTGAGGAATATCGATACCGCGCGCAGCAATGTCCGTCGCGACCAACACACGAATTTCACCCGATTTAAAATCCGCCAGTGCTTTGGTACGCGCGCCTTGGCTCTTGTTGCCGTGGATGGCAGCAGCCGGTAGATTTTGTTCGATCAGGAACTTCGCCAGACGGTTTGCGCCGTGTTTCGTTTTCGTAAACACCAGCACTTGCTTCCAATCGCCGTCTTTGATCAATTTAACCAACATCGGTGCTTTCTTCTTCACGTCTGCTGGGTAGATGCTTTGCTCAACCGTTCTCGCCGTCGAGTTTGCCGGGTTAACGGAAATCTCAACCGGGTTGTTCACCAAGCCTTTCGCAAGGTCGCGGATTTCATCCGAGAAAGTTGCAGAGAAAAGTAGGTTCTGACGCTGTTTAGGTAGCAGAGCTAGGATCTTACGAATGTCACGGATAAAGCCCATATCTAGCATGCGGTCTGCTTCGTCCAGTACTAGCACTTCCAGTTGGTCGAACTTCACTGCATTTTGGTTGTACAAATCCATCAGGCGGCCTGGTGTCGCGACCAACACATCCGCACCTTTGCGAAGACGCTGCATTTGCGGGTTGATCTTCACACCACCAAAAACAACCGCACTGCTTAGTGGAAGATGACGGCCGTACATAAATACGTTTTCTTGCACCTGAGCTGCAAGCTCACGTGTTGGCGTCAGGATAAGTGCACGAACTTGGCTAGCACGAACGCGAGGGCCGTTCGATAAACGCTCAAGAATCGGTAGCGTAAAGCCTGCAGTTTTACCTGTACCAGTCTGCGCTGCTGCCATTACGTCTTTCCCTTCCAAAATAGCAGGAATTGCTTTTGCCTGAATTGGCGAAGGGGTGTCGTAGCCTTTCTCTTGAATAGCTTTAAGGATTGGAGCAGATAGACCTAACGAGGTAAAACCCATATGTATGATTCTCAATTGTAGAGTTAGATAACAACGCGCCGAAAACAAATCGGTGCGAAAAGTGCGACATTCTGAGGCTTTTACGCGCAGGCTTCAACTAATTCCGTCATGGATAAATATTTGAACTGGATCTCATTTCTTTTTGGCAGGCAAAACTGATAACTGGTTTGGTCGATCGATTGAATGGTTTTACGTTGGCGATGCCCATTCTTACATCGTTATCACGGCATGCAGTTTTAGTTTATCAAATGCTGTTCGGAGTGTGGGGGAGGCTTGCTCCTTTCATTACTCCGCTTTTGCATGCATTAAAAACGCACTCGTCAATTGCTGAAAGAGCGAATCTCCCGATGGGCGGTCGGATACATGATGGAAGAGCGGTGTGTGGACATCACCACGAATATCATCGCTGTGACCGCAAAGCTGATTACACATTCGTACTGGTTCGACAATCTTCTCGACGTCGGCATCAATCAGAATGCATGCTTGTGACAATACCACTTGTCCGCCGCCTTTTTTAAGTAAAACACGCTGCGCGGTTCCCACGACTTTTTGCCCGCCAATGTTGAGGTTGTACTCGCCATCGCAGTAGGAATAAGGCGTAGCATGAACATCCACTTTCACGCCGAGCTGTTTAAAGAAAACCGTTAATATCGCACATAAATCGAGATACGCTTTTTTGATATTGTAAGGCTCGCCTTCTGGCCAGTGGTAAATGTGGGATAGATTGATAATACCTGGCACCTGAGGGACTGGGGCACCACCGGTTTTACGAGAAAAGAGCTTCCAGCCAGACGTATTTAACGCATGTTCTAACTCATTAGACACTGGCCATTTCTTACCCGCGGGAAGCACGAGCGTTGGACTTTTTACTTGCCAAAGCAATAGCACTTGCGAGAGTTGGTTGGACTGAACTTGTTTAATGAGCTCATCTTCTTTGTCAAATGCATCAGCGACTTCCGTAGCTGTGTAGCGAATTAGCTTATTTTTAGCAACCAAACTCTATCCCTCGCGGCTATTTAATCATTACTGTTGTATCTCAGATACAGCTTTATTGCTAGGTCTGTGATTATTAGGTTTTTGCTCGCTAGCTGCATGATCACCTTTTGGATCTTTTCCGTTGTCCATTAAGTTTGCTTGAACACGCGATAAAAAGTTTTTGCTAGTCATCACATCAGCCATTCATAAAATCTGCCATCTATGAAAAATTTTGGCGATATAAGTATGAAAAAGCGAGTGATGACTCTCGCGTTAGCGGCATCATTAACGGGATGTGTGACTTTCCCAACGCAAGAATCTGAGCAAGTACAGGTGCTTTGGGACAATGTGAATGCGATTGAAAACTGTGAACTAATGGGTACCGTGATCGGCTCAGAAGGACACTTTTACGACTACTGGCTTCATGCAGATAAAGACATGGTTTGGGGGACGCTAAACCAAATGCGCATCAAGGCGGCGGATTTAGGCGCAGATACCTTGTACTTGTATCAACCGTTGAGCTTTTCTACGTCAGTGACGATGTTTGCAAATGCTTACAAGTGCAAACAGTAGCTATTGGCTTGATCATAATTGAAAGACAGGCGCTGCTCGCCTGTCTTTGATGCGTTCTACAAATACTGGCTACTTTGCGTTAATTAACGTTTGCTGTCGCCACCGCTGATGTATCAGAAAACGACAATGTAAAGTCTCGCTCAGTATTAAGCACTTTGGCTGGAAACTCTAAGCTCAACTGCGTATGTGGCGCGACTTCTGAAGCAATGCTAGTAACGAATTTTCGGGTTTCTCCAGGAGAGATCGATATGTCACTTCCACCTTGTGATGAGAGCTCAGCGATACCCATTGTTTCAAGTGTGTTACCTGCAGTATCCGCCAGGTGTAATAAAGATTCTGACTTGTAGATTAATTCTCCACTTTCTGTGCGATATGCATTAAACGAGTTGAAATTTGGTTGCAATGATCCTTGTGAACCAATGTTAGTAACGGAAAATGTCACATTAGCGCCATCAAAGTTCTCGACTCTTACAAGTACGTTACTGTCTTGGTAACGAGCGGCTACAGCCGCAGTTGCTTGCTGTTTCTGCCTCTGTTTCTCTTTTTCAATGTCGCTTAACTGTTTCTGCTCATTAGCGATTCGATTCTTTGCCATGTAGTACGACTGATCGACCATTGCTATTAAAGCGGGGATTGAATACAAAGTGAGGCCTTCCAAATGGTCAAAGTCGATTTTGGCATGTTGAGTACGTTTATGATTAGAAAATTGGCAGTAACCATCAATCAAACTGATTAAAGCCACTTCAAAAGTGCCCTGTAATCGGCTTACTTCCTGTGCTGCTTTCTCTAGATTTGAGCGGACTTTCCGAATCTCTTCCAAACTCTTTTGTGAAAGACGACCGTTTGGCGATACGTCGTTAGAAACCGAAACCAGTTCTTCGGTCACAAATGGATTGTTTTCGGCAGGAATCACCGTAGTGATACGGTTAGATTTGGTGATGTCTTCGCCTAATAAAACTATCATTTTTTGCGATGCGGCGGTTGTGTTGCCCGCTAATACGTCACTACAGTTTGGCGACGTATTGGCATACACGGCGAATGCGGTAAAAAGTGAAAGTGTAACGGACCAGCCGATGGTGACGAGTCCAGTCGTGGTTCGAGTATTCATCCTGATAACCCCTCTGTCATTTGGTGCGATTCACTGACGTAATTGCCAATCAAAAGATTGGCTCGCGACATTCAGAATGGTTCTGGTCAACCCTTCGTAGTGGGTATGCCCACAGATGCTTTTTTAGTCGTTTATCAACCGCTAAGCCACGATTGATAAAGTGTCTGAAATTGAGAGCATTAACGCTGCGAAGTTGATGTCTTTGACTGAAAGATAGACGTAACTTTTCTAACCATCAAATACGTGATTGAGTTCTCATTTTTATATGAGTGAGAGGTTCAAGAGAAAACAGGCACTTACTGTAGAGAGTTGATTTGAAGGAAAAATATAAATTTTTTTGGGGAACTTTTTTGATGCTGCCTTTGAGACTTTTTTTGAATCTCAAAGGCAGGTTCTTACACTCGCGTTCAATTACAACGTGTTGAGGACATCCGCGAGTCGAGAGACAGCTGTCGTCAGTTCTTCTGGTGTAGCATTGGTAAAGTTAAGACGCAGAGCGGCTTTTACCTTTGAACCTTCTGGATAAAAGACCGGGCTCGGCACTACAGCAACCCAGTTTGCGAGAAGGTTTTTCGCCAGTTCGAAGGTGTCGCATTCTGGAATCTCGACCCAAACGAACATACCACCATCGACGGGTTTGAGTACGCAACTTTCTGGCAGCTGTTTTTGCAGTTCAGCAAACATGACATCGTAACGTGATTTGTAAAGAGCACAGATGGTTGAAATGTGCGTTTCGAAGTTGTCATGTTGCAGTAGACCATGCAGCAAAGCTTGCATAGGAATACTAGAGTGCAGATCGGCACCTTGTTTAATTTTGATAAGTGGCTCAAGGTAGCTGCTTTTGCCCGTAACTACACCAATACGCAAGCCTGGTGAAGCTATTTTGGAGAAAGATCGCAATACGATTGAGTGTTGCGGGCAGAAATCTGAAACTAGCGGTAGTGCTTCACCAGAAAAACGCAGCTCACGGTATGGTGCGTCTTCAATGAATGCAACGTCGTATTGGATACAAAGCTCGGCAACTTTTTGGCGAGTCTCTAGCGCCCAGCATACGCCCGTTGGGTTGTGAAAATCGGGTACGGCGTAGAACATTTTTGGTTGCTGCGTGGCAAAGCATTGTTCGAGTTCTTCAAGGTTTGGGCCACACTCGGTTTGTGAAACGGTCACGATGTTGGCTTGCACTAGACCGAATACTTGCATAGCACCAAGGTAGCTCGGTGCTTCCATCACCACTTTATCGCCCGGATTCACGTACGCACGCGCAATCAAATCTAGCCCTTGCTGAGAGCCCGTTGTGATCATCGCCAAATGAGATTCTGGCAGCTGGTAATAATCGGTCAAAAAATTAAGTAGCGGTGCGTAGCCTGCTGTTGCGCCATATTGAAACACCTCTGGCATATTCGCGAGGTTTTCTAGCGTCGGTTTCATTAAGTCGATCGGGAAGGTTTTTTCGTCCGGTAAGCCACCTGCAAGAGAAATGACGTTCTTATCGCTTGCTGCTGCGAGGATCTCTCGGATGTAGGATGACTTAGTTTGTTGTAATGACTGTGCGATTTCCATGTGCTGTGCTTCTCGTAATTGTCTTTTTTTATGTCAGAAATAGTATAGGTAAATTGCCAAGCTTGGTGTGTCCATTTATGCTGTTAAATATGTCCATTTATGCTATTTAAGCGAAAGTTTACTCCGTGAGCCATCAACAAGTTTCCAGAATCAATGACGTGCTGTTTTACATTCACCAGGACATTAGCAGAGATTTATCGGCTAAAGAGCTAGCAGATGTAGCAGCCTATTCTGAACAGCACTTCCATCGTATTTTTAAAGATGTGGTAGGGGAGTCTGTCCATCAATATATCCGTCGCACAAGAATGGAATACGCCGCCAATCAACTGATGTTTGATACCAGCTCATCGGTGTTAGACATTGCTAACAAGTGCGGCTTTAGCTCGGTATCTTCTTTTAGCCGAGCGTTTAAAGCAACGTTCGCTATGTCTCCTGGTGCGTGGCGAAAGCATGATTTACAAGTCGCAGAAAAGCCGTATCTAAAAGATCCGGAAGTGGCTGCGGGTTATCATCGGGTTGCGAAACGCGAGTTGCCAGAACCTAAAATTATGGAGGTTCCACAACGCTTTGCGGCTTATGTGCGGCATGAGGGTTATAGCCGTTCCATTCGCAATGCGTGGCTGATTTTGAAGGCGTGGGCAAGCTCTGAGAATCGGGACTTTTCGGTTCAATACGGTTTGCATCACTCCAACCCCGCTTGGGTCGAGCTCGATAAGTGTCGCTATGTGGCTTGTATGGCG
>NZ_JADDYG010000010.1:58052-59508 GCF_015163535.1 Vibrio sp. OPT46
ATTGATAAGCCGCTTAAAGTACGCGGTGTCGTGAATCAAATGACGATTCCGGGTGGTTTGCATGCTGTTTTTCGCTTAACAGGGGTATATGGAGAGCTTCTTCCTCAATTGAGTATGGTGTTAGAAAAGTGGTTGCCGAATTCAGGCTTTAAGCAGCGTTCTACTCCCGCTTATGTTCACTATCATAAAAACCATTTCCTTAGCCATGATGAGGCGTTTGAGCTGGACTTCTATCTGCCCATCAGTTTTTTCTAACTGGAGTATTTATTTACTATCCGTAAGGAAGAAAATGCTAAGCTCTATATGGTGATTTTTTACAAATAATTGAAAATTAAATGAACATCGATCATGTAAAGCTATTTGTCCGTTTGGCTTCGACACACAACATCAGCATGGCTGGTCAGGAGCTTGGACTTTCTCCTGCTGTCGCTAGTGCGCACATCAACAAACTTGAGGACAGCTTAGGAGTTCGTTTAGTTCATCGCACCACACGCAAAGTTTCCT
The DNA here is from genome assembly GCF_015163535.1 of Vibrio sp. OPT46. Lineage (NCBI taxonomy): Bacteria > Pseudomonadati > Pseudomonadota > Gammaproteobacteria > Vibrionales > Vibrionaceae > Vibrio > Vibrio sp. OPT46. The sequence goes on from NZ_JADDYG010000010.1 coordinate 58,557, forward strand.
TAACTGAAGAAGGGCAGGCTTTTTTACCTCACGCGGAGGAGGTCCTTGCAACAGTGGAGGCAGCAAGGGGAGCTGTTGGCTCAGGGCAGAGTGCGCCAACGGGAGTATTACGTATAACCGCCTCTGCAACTTTTGGTCGCTTGCATATTGTGCCCGCATTAAAAGGTTTTATGGCGCGTTACCCAGGGTTAACCGTGGACTGCCGATTTTCTGATTCCATTATTGATCTGGTTGAGGGAGGTTTCGATGTCGCCATTCGTGTCGCTGAGTTGAAAGATTCTTCATTGGTCGCAAGAAAGCTTGCGCCAGATCGTCGTATTATCGTTGCATCACCAGATTATATTGAACAATTTGGGAGACCTAACAAGCCCCAAGACTTGACGAATCATCAATGTATTAACTTAGTTGGAATGAATAATTGGTCATTCAATACAAAAGATGGAATGGTCAATGTAAGAACTTCTGGTCGTTTTAAAACTGATAATGGTGATGCGATGAGAGACGCGACGGTAAACGGGTTAGGTATTTCTATCAACTCGGTTTGGAGTGTTTATCAAGAATTACAAAGTGGTCAGCTAGTGGAAGTACTCGAAGATCACCCTTTAGCGATGGATGCTGGGATTTGGGCTGTGTACCCAAGCTCTCGTTTAATTGCGCCTAAGGTGCGTGCCTTTATTGATTACTTTGCTGAATACTATGGTACGCCACCTTATTGGGAGTTTGCGGAAAAGTGATAACAAGTTTCACTTATCGAATACATTGTTTTTAAGGTCCGAATAAAAACGAACCTCAAGATAATTCTTAATTGTTATTAATAGAGTTTGCTTAAGATTAATTCAATAGTATCAATTATTTGCTGTGTTTTGCTTTGATCTAATGCATCAGGGTGTGGGGGCGCGAATGCTTCAATGTCATTATCGAAGTACATACCATGCGCTTGAGCAAACTCTTC
>NZ_JADDYG010000010.1:59518-60397 GCF_015163535.1 Vibrio sp. OPT46
CTGCTGTGTTTTGCTTTGATCTAATGCATCAGGGTGTGGGGGCGCGAATGCTTCAATGTCATTATCGAAGTACATACCATGCGCTTGAGCAAACTCTTCTGATAGCGCAGCGCGAGTTAGAATATCTGCTCCTAAGCGGATATCACCACCAGCAACCCCATAAGCATCTTTAACCATCTTACTACCTAGGAATGATTTTGGGTTTACTGATACCAACATAGGGCCAGTGTTCTTAAGCTTTAGTCCGATTGCTCGTGACCACATCGTTAATGCCAATTTGCTTTGGGCATATGCTTCGCCATCTGACAATGGTTTGTTACCGAGTAAAGCGCTAGTGTTTACTGTTGTTTGTGCAGCTGAAGACAAATTAACCACACGACCCGTATCTCCGAGCAACGGCAATAGCTCTCTAGTGAGTAAGTAGGGAGCAATGGTGTTGACTGCGAAGCGTACATCAAGACCCTCTTTAGTTCTTGGATTTGGTGTTGCGTACACACCAGCATTGTTAATGATGACGTCTAAATGATTGAACCGTTCTGTTATCTCCATCACTATCTGTTTTACCGCATTGGGAGAGGATAAATCAGCAACAAGGCTTTCAACTTTACCACTTTTCATCTCCCTCAAACTTTGCTCAACTTGTTGAACTTTCTCTATATTCCGGCCATGGATTATTACGTGTTGTTCACGGTTAATTAACATTTTCGCGGTTTCTAAACCAATACCGTCAGTAGATCCAGTAACTAGAATTGTCTTTCGCATGATCGCTCTCATTGTTGAAGGTTAATATAGAACGATCATAGTGGCATCTTTTGCATTCGACTATTGAGACTAAAAAGAAAACACTTTCTAGGAAAAATTGAAAATAACTTTGTTGTT
>NZ_JADDYG010000010.1:60408-60647 GCF_015163535.1 Vibrio sp. OPT46
GGGTTAATATAGAACGATCATAGTGGCATCTTTTGCATTCGACTATTGAGACTAAAAAGAAAACACTTTCTAGGAAAAATTGAAAATAACTTTGTTGTTCTTTTTGTGGACGGTGCGACGAATTAACGTCTCATTAGATGCTACGGTTATACATGTGGTGCTCAAAAATTAGGCACTATTTTGTACTCAAATAATAGCCAAGAGGTCTCTATGTTAGGTGAAAATCACTCATTAACTCA
>NZ_JADDYG010000010.1:60657-65517 GCF_015163535.1 Vibrio sp. OPT46
TTACGGTTATACATGTGGTGCTCAAAAATTAGGCACTATTTTGTACTCAAATAATAGCCAAGAGGTCTCTATGTTAGGTGAAAATCACTCATTAACTCATGAATTCCCAGAACATTTGGATACCATTACTCAGCTTACCGAAAACGATGCATCATTTGCTGAAACCGTTAAAAACTACAATGCTTTAGATAAAGAAATCCGCGTACTAGAACTTCAAGGAAGCCCGATTGATGATCACGAAATGAACGTGTTAAAACATAACCGGGCTGAGCTCAAAGACTGGCTCCACTCGCGAATAATGGGTTCTTAGTGACGAAATGATCATCGGCTCGTAAATTGCGGGCCGATTTTAGTTCCAATGGACGATGCCAAGTGTGCAAACACTAGGAGTGCTGAGCAGGAGCTTGGAGCGGCAGGTGACCAGTTTTTACCCAAATGATCGTTTCTTGCTCTACAAAAGGAAAATGCTCACTCATATGTGGGCTTCGAATCCAAGAGAGAGCGGGATAGGTACCTAGCTCGTCTCTAAACTCTCCTGACAATACGAAAATTTCTTCACCACCAAAGTGACGGTGTGGTTGAAACTTCTTACCTTTTGGCCATTTAACCAATGCGACATGTTCGTGCTCAAAATTATGCAGCGGCATGACTTGCAACCCACCGACACCACTCTGCCAGCTCGCTTGGTTTGTATTAATGCGAACTGTTTCAAGATCCTCAGATTCGAACTGATTTAGTTTAACTAAAATCACACAGCCTTCTTTGCTAAATGGTGCGTGTTGACTTCCTGGAGGGTTACGAAGGTAAGTGCCGGCAGGATAGTCACCGTATTCGTCAGAGAATACCCCCTCGAGCACCAATATTTCTTCTCCTTGAGGGTGAGGATGAATCGAAAACTGCGAATTTGGCTCGTACTTAACGACGCTGGTGGTATGCCCTGATTCTTTGGCTTCTCGTTCCAAAGGTTTGCGCCACACACCTTTGGAAGGGCTGGCGATCCACTCCTGTTGAGCAGTATCTATCACGATTCTTTTTGAAAAATCCATATTCAACATATTGAAATTCCGTTACTTATTTAATTACTAATTCTCATTAGTATACGTATAAAAAACATCAATTGATTCATTTGTTGATAGCCCAATTCATGGATTGAGTACGAACATGAAATCGGAGCCTAATTTAAATTTCTGCTTGTGTAATGAGAATTGTTATATTATAACATCGCAAAATTAAATGTTATAACATAACAAAAAGGAAATAGTAGTGAATAAGAAATTGGTGTCTCTCGTGATCGGTAGCATTTTTGCATCCCCTGTTTTTGCCGACACACTATCGAACCCACAGATTGGTGTTGTTGTTGATGGCTACTACCAAGATGGCCAACGTCATAATTCTGAGCGCGAAGAAGGCTTTGGTCTAGGCCATACGGAATTAAACTTCTCATCAAATATCGACGACAAGTTTTACGGCGCATTGACCGCGGTTCTTGAAAGTCATGGTGATGAGACAGAATTAGAGCTTGAAGAGGCATTCATCGAAACTTTGGCATTGCCATATGGTGTAAACGTGCGCGCTGGCCGATTCCTATCTGACTTTGGTTACCTGAACAACCAACACATGCACACCGATAGCTTTGTTGAGCGTCCAATTGCTTATCGTACTTTCCTTGGCTCGCACTACTACGATGATGGTGTACGTGCAAACATCGTGTTGCCAACCGACCTTTATGTAAAACTTGGTGTAGAAGCGCTCAGTGGTAGCAAAATGTCTTCTGTCGAAGATGGTTCTGAAGTTGGCGTGTACACCACGACGCTGAAGCTTGGTAGTGACTTCTCCGAATCTTCAAGTTGGCAGTTTGGTTTAAGTTACCTGCGTAACGAAAACGGCAAGGTTAAAGAATTCGAAGATCACGACCACGGTCATGAAGAAGAGCATGAGCACGATCACCATCATGGCGCAGCAGTGACAGGTGCGAACCTTTACGGTGCTGATTTTGTTTGGAAATGGGCACCAGACGGTAATTACAAATACAGCAACTTCACGCTATCGGCTGAATACATGCTGTTAGACGGTGTGGTAGATAGCAAATATAAAAACGATGCAGAGTCACCAGACAACTTAAGCGCTTACTATGTTTCGGGTGTTTATCGCTTCAACCCAAGCTGGTCAGCAGGTCTACGTTACGGCGAAGCAGAAAGCTACGATGGTCATGCACATGGCGACCACATGCATTTTACTGAGCTGAATGATAAAGAAATGGATGCGATGATCGCATGGGATTCTTCTCACTTCGGTACTATCCGTGCGCAATACACTCGCATTGATAACCAAGACAGTGAGACAGACAACGTGTTCACTCTGCAATACGTGATGACATTTGGAGCGCACGGTGCTCATGCGTTCTAAGCTGACATTAAATAAATGCAGTTTGGTGATGATGGCGGCAGGAGCTGCCATCATTGCTTCGCCTGCTTCGGCTCTAAACATTTTCGTTTGTGAGCCAGAATGGAAAGCCTTTCTTGAAAGCCACGCGCCAGATGCCAGTATTTATTCAGCGACAACGGCTAAGCAAGACCCACATTACGTACAAGCTCGTCCTTCTTTGATTGCGAAGATGCGCCAAGCGGACATGGCAATGTGTTCGGGCGCAGAGCTAGAGGTGGGGTGGTTACCTATGCTGCAAGTTCGTAGCAGCAATGCGGCGGTGCAAAATGGTGCGCCGAGCATGATCTACGCGACGGACTTCGTGCGCATGTTAGATACTCATGCTCACGTTGACCGTAGCATGGGAGATATACACGCTCACGGTAACCCACATGTTCAATTTGCGGCAAATGACATGATTCCATTATCTCGTAAAGTCACGGAGCGCCTAAAAGCGATTGATCCCGACAACGCACAAAGTTACCAAGTGAATGGTATGAAGTTTCGTGCTCATTGGCGTAAAAAGCTTAAAGAATGGAATGAGAAAGGGGCTGCTTTAAAGGGTAAGCAAGTTGTCGGTTATCACGCGACGTATCGTTATTTGTACGATTGGCTCGGAATGAAGCAGATTGCCGATCTCGAACCTAAACCGGGCATTTCACCGACCACATCTCACCTGCAATCACTCACCAAGTTAAATGCCGACAGTTTTGATGCGATTGTTTACTCCTCTCATCAGGATCAGCGTCCAGCGAACTGGTTGCAAGATCATACTGACAAACCTGTGATTCAACTGCCATTGACCGTTTCTGAGGGTGAAAGCTTGGATGAGATGTACGATCAGGTCATTGATGATTTACTGGATGTGTTAGTGCCGCCCGTTCCTGTGAGGATCTAAGTATGGCGGATTATGCATGGCTTTTACCTGCGGTTTTGTGTGGTTTAATTGCGTTGGTTGGCAACATCGTTCTGGGGCAACAAGTTCTTAATCGTCAGATCATCTTTATAGATTTGGCGGTGGCGCAAGTTGCGGCATTGGGGGCAGCACTAAGCCACTACTGGTTGAGCCAATACGCGCTGTTCTCAGGCTCATTCTTTGGCGAAATGATTGGCCCTTGGGTGATGTCTTTGATGCTTTGCGGTTTGATTGCCTTAATGGAGAAACGATACCAGCAACATTTAGAGCCCATGATTGGCAGCTTGTTTGTCGTGTCTGCATCGCTGGCGATCCTGCTGGTGAGTAAAGACCCACACGGCGGAGACTTTATTCAAGGCATTCTTAATGGGCAATTGTTATGGGCGACTTGGGCAGACGTTTGGCCTCTGGCACTCATTACCGCTGCGATGTTGCTATTGGTTTGGTTAAAACCTGCGTTTATGCGCGGTAGTGGTTTTTATCTGATCTTTGCAATCCTGATGCCCATTACGGTCAAGTTAACCGGCATTTATTTAGAATTTGCTTTGTTGGTTATTCCAGCTTTATGTGCGGCAGCATTGAAGGGAACTCGATTCTTTGTCGCTAGTATCAGCATTGGTATTGTTGGGATCTTATCGGGTATTGCCGCATCGGCTCGCTATGACTTACCGAGTGGTGCGAGTATTGTGATCACCCTGTTTATTGCTGGCATGTTGTTTAATCTCTTGCTTCAGCCTTTTCTGGTGAAAATAACAAAACCAGCTTTTGTAAGAGATTAAGAGACAAGTAATATTGGTCTGATGAAGTAGTATTTGATTAATCAGACCAATACTTTTCTATCCAAGTCCTCCAATCGTGTAACTTTGCGCCTTCCAACACACTTTCTTACGTTGATCTTGCCATAGTCATCAAGTTGCCTTGATTAGTTCACATTCGACTCCCAGACTGTTTCTATAGTTTTTATAAGATATAAAAGACCCTGCGTATGAGAAGCGCAGCTGTAACGCGACTAGGCATAAAAACAAAAAACGCTAGGGATACAAGCGAATTTGTAATCTCAACATTTAAGGAAGACCAAGATGAAACCGGAAAAAGTAGCAGTAGTCACTGGTGCGGCTCGTGGTATTGGCCAAGCGATTTGTGAGCAATTACTGGAGGATGGATTCCACGTAATCGGGCTAGACATATCGCCCGTGGAATGGAGCCAGTCGGCGCAGCTAAGCAGTTATCAAGTCAACTTGTGTGATGCCGAAGCTGTCAGTGAAGTGGTAGAAAGTGTTGTAGAGCAGCACGGAAGAATCGATGCTCTGGTTAACAACGCGGGCATCACTCGAGATGCACTGTTGCCAGACATGTTAGAGCAAGACTGGGACAGCGTGATCGACGTGAACCTAAAAGCGGTGTTCTTACTCACCCAACGTGTTGCTCCTGTCATGCTAGAGCAGGGCACAGGCAGTATTGTTAGCATTTCTTCTATAGTGGGAACGGATGGTAATATCGGCCAGAGCAACTACGGCGCA
>NZ_JADDYG010000010.1:65573-67148 GCF_015163535.1 Vibrio sp. OPT46
AGTAAAGGCGGCGTCATCTCAATGAGCAAAGGCTGGGCGAAAGAACTTTCAAGAAAGGGTGCACAGATACGCGTCAACTGTGTCGCGCCAGGCTTTATCGCCACCGACATGACCAAGAACCTGCCAGAGAAAGTCATTCAAATGATGAAAGGCAAAACCCCATTAGGGCGCATGGGCTCAGTTCAAGATATTGCCAATGGCGTCTCTTTCCTAACCTCAGACAAGAGCGCCTACATCACAGGCCAAGTGCTCAAGATTGACGGTGGGTTGGTATTATAGCTCGTTAATCAAAACCCAAAATAAAAACGCCTTTTACTTATATGAAGGGCGTTTTTGTTTGAGGAACCCGACTTATGTGAGTACTACTAATAGAAAGCTTCGATTTCGCTTCGAGTTGAGTTTTTGAAGCAAAAGGCCAATACGTTTGAATAGCGTCGGGCGTCTCCTCTTAAACACTGCATTCCCTAAAGCACAGTATTCCCAAAAGAAAAGCCCACCGAAAAGCGGGCTTTGCTCTCTTTTAGTAACGAGAAGAATAACTAGTAGCTCGCTTGAATGCTGACACCGCTATAGTTTGAGTAACCTTGAATCATGACGTGATAACGTCCACTTTGTGTCGCACTGACCGTACATGTTTCATTGTTACCGTATTTGAAAGGTCGGCAGTCCCATGCATTCAGTGCTGGTTTTGCTCCAAAACGGAGATACAAATCCGCATCACCATTTCCACCATACATTTGTACGGTTAAACGCTGCCCAGCTTCTACATCAACATAGTAATACGCTACTTGACCAGTTGAACCACTTAAACCACTTACTGGCACGCCCGAGGTTAATTTGCCTTCTGGGTCCGGTGTTGGGTCTGGGCCACCGCAGTCTTGGCCACAATCTGCATCCGTTAAGCTATAAAGTAGCTTGTTCACGCTGCCTCTTGTGTCCGTCACTTTTCCGCTAGTTGCGCGGCTAACGATCAAGGCCTCTACTTGGCTTGGAGACAGTGAACTGTTTTCTTGAAGATACAATGCTGCTACACCCGCCACATGTGGCGTCGCCATCGAAGTGCCACTAATGGTTTTGTAGCCACCGTCATACCATGCAGATTTGATTTGTGAACCTGGCGCAAATACATCCACACAACTGCCCCAGTTTGAAAAACTCGAACGTGCATCCGTGCTAGTGGTCGATCCGACAGTTACTCCGGAAGCAACGCGTGCTGGAGAATAGTTACACGCATCGGCGTTGGAGTTACCTGCTGCTAGCATAAAGCTGACACCTGACTGAACCGCACTTTGCACCGCACTATCCAGAGCGACGGATTGACCGCCGCCTAAACTCATGTTGGCGACTGAAGGTCCGGAAGCGTTCGCAGCCACCCAGTCCACACCGGCAATAACACCAGAAGTAGAACCCGATCCGGTACAGCTCAATACTCTCACGCCGACAAGGTTGACGTTTTTCGCAACACCATACAAGCTGCCGCCAATGGTGCCCGCTACGTGTGTGCCGTGTCCATTACAGTCACTTGCATCTGCATCGTTATCGACAAAGTCATACCCTGAAACTGAGCGACCACCG
>NZ_JADDYG010000118.1:0-228 GCF_015163535.1 Vibrio sp. OPT46
TTTAGCCCACGTTTAAACCAATTCATATCTTATCCTTATATAAAAACGCCCTTGGCTAAGTTTATAGCCAAGGGCGTTTTAAAATCTAGTTTGCGTTAAGGCTTACCCTAACCGCGCAAATTAGTGCTCGCGCGTCGCACGGAAATCAACGTCAGGGAAACGCTCTTTCGCTAAGTTTAAGTTAACCATTGTTGGAGCGATATACGTTAGGTTATCACCACCATCCAA
>NZ_JADDYG010000119.1:0-2183 GCF_015163535.1 Vibrio sp. OPT46
TCGATTCCAATAACTTTGATTGCCGACATGATGGCACCTCCCAATATTCAGCGACATAGCTGAGTGTAGTGCAGGTGTGGGGCGTACCATCTTATTAACGTCTTTAGGAAAATTGAATATAAGCAACTATCAAATAACTACAGGTGCGGCAACATGAGTTTGGAAGTGCTAGTGCGATGAGCGAAATCGCAATAGTAAAAAGGCTTTGTTTAGATACAGATTATTAAATACCATTACTTTAAATACCTAGACAAGGATGTTGCACGTAGACCTCTGTCGTCATAAGAGAGCCTTCAAAAACAACATCTGATGAAAACACCATTCTCCAAAAACTTTGTGTACTGCCACATATTAAAATTGCAACAGCACACAAAATAGTGTTAATACCAGTGAATATCTACACCTTCATCAAACGCTATCAAACCATTGTGGGTCGCCAAAGATGGAATAGTCACACTGGTGAGTTCATTGCCAGCAAACGCTTCACTTTGAATATCGAACACTGATTCTGGGATAGTTACGCTGGTAAGTCGGTTATTCCGGAACGCTTTATAACCAATGAAGGACACTGAACTTGGCATAGTCACCTTAGTGATCTTATTATCAGCAAACGCCTCCGGTGCAATGGTATTTACCGAATCTGATATAGTTACGCTAGTGAGATTATTGTTACTAAATACCCCATGGCTAATAGTGGAAACCGATTCTGGGATGGCCACACTGATAAGTTCATTGCCAGCAAACGCCTCACGCCCAATGGTGGTAACCGAATCTGGGATGACCACACTGGTTAGTTCGCTGCTAGCAAGCGCCCTACGCTCAATGATGGTCACCGTATCAGGAATAACAACTTCTTTTCTTGCCCCACCATAGGAAATAACAACCTTCTTATTCTCGGTGCCATCCTCATTACGAGCAAAAATAAAGCCATCTGATGGTGCATTATTAACTGTGGATAGTGCATTGCGATTAAATGCACCTAAGCCAATAGTAGTCAACGAATTTGAGAGGGTCACGTTGACAAGCTGGTTGTCAGAAAACGCAGCCTCTCCGATAGTTCTTACTGAATCTGGAATGGTCAAATTGGTGAGTTTATTATTACTAAACGCCCTATCCTCAATAGAGGTCACAGAATCTGGGATAGTTACGCTAGTCAGTCGGTTGTTCCGAAACGCCTCATTCTCAATGGTATTCACTGAATAAGGTATAGTCACATTGGTGAGCTTGTTGTAAGCAAACGCCTTTTCACCAATGGTCGTCACCGAATCAGGCATAGTCACACTGGTGAGCTCATTATCAGAAAACGCGCCACGCTCAATAGTGTTTACCGAATCTGGAATAACAATTCCTTTTCTTGAACCACCATAGGATACGACAACCTTCTTGTTCTCTGTGCCATCATCATTACGAGCAAAAATAAATCCATCTGATGCCGCATTGTTAACTGCAGATATTACATTACCATTAAACGCTCCATTACCAATAATGGTCACAGAATCCGGGATAGTCACGCTGATGAGCTGGTTGTTAGAAAATGCAGCCCCCTCAATAGTGTTCACGGAATCTGGGATAGTCAAACTGGTGAGTTTATTATCACTAAACACCTTCCAACCAATAATGGTCACCGAATCTGGAATGATCAAATTGGTTAAATTATTGTAACTAAATGCTTCCCACCCAAGAATATTCACGGAATCTGGGATAGTCACACTGGTGAGTTCATTGCCAGAAAAGGCCCGATGTCCAATGGTGGTTATCGAATCTGGAATGGTCACGTTGGTGAGCCTGTTGTGAGCAAACGCATCATCCTCAACGGTAGTTAAAGAACTAGGTATAGTCACACTGGTGAGCTCGTTATCAGCAAACGCCCCCTGGCCAACGGTGGTCACCGAATTTGGAATGTTCACACTAGTAAGCTCATTATCAGCAAATGCCCTCTCACCAATGGTGGTTACCGAATTTGGAATGGTCACACTAGTAAGCTCATTATCAGCAAATGCCCTCTCACCAATGGTGGTCATCGAATCTGAAATGGTTACACTAATGAGCTTGTTGTCAGCAAACGCCCCTTCACCAATGGTGGTCACCGAATCTGGAATGGCCACACTGATGAGCTTGTTACCAGCAAACGCCCCTTCACCAATGGTGGTCACCGAATCTGGAATGGTCACACTGATGAGCTT
>NZ_JADDYG010000119.1:2232-11144 GCF_015163535.1 Vibrio sp. OPT46
GTTACCAGCAAACGCCCCTTCACCAATGGTGGTCACTGAATCTGGAATGGTCACACTGATGAGCTTGTTACCAGCAAACGCCCCTTCACCAATGGTAGTCACTGAATCTGGAATGGTCACACTGATGAGCTTGTTACCAGCAAACGCCCCTTCACCAATAGTAGTCACCGAATCTGGAATAGTCACACTAGTGAGCGCGTTATCAGCAAACGCCTCCTCACCAATAGTGGTCACCGAGTCTGGAATGGTCACGCTGGTAAGTTTGTTGTGAGCAAACGCATTATCCCCAACAGTAATCACAGAACCTGGGAGCGTTACACTAGTGAGCTCATTGTAAATAAACGCATAGTCTCCAATAGTAGTTATCGAATCTGGAAGGGTTATGCTAGTGAGATTATTATGACCAAACGCGCTCTTATCAACGGCAGTCACCGAATCTGGAAAAGTCACACTGGTAAGATTGTTGCCCTCAAACATACCGAAACCAATGGTAGTCACCGAATCAGGAATAACAATCTCCTTTCTCCCTCCGCCAAAGGAAACAACAACCTTCTTGTTGTCAGTACCATCATCATTACAAGCAAAGATTATGCCATCTGATGGCGCATTGTTGAATGTGGATATTGCATTACCATTAAACGCATTAGAACCAATGGTGGTCACCGAATCTGGGATAATCACGCTGGTGAGATAGTTGTCAGAAAACGCTGAACCCTCAATAGTCGTCACAGAGTCTGGGATGGTCACACTGGTAAGTGTATTGCCAGTAAATGCCCCCCAACCAATAGTGGTTACCGAATCAGAGAGACTCACGTGGGTGAGGTTGTTGTCAGCAAACGCAACTTTTCCTATGGTGGTCACTGAATTAGGTATAGTCAGGCTGGTGAGTTTGTTTCGAATAAACGCGTCATCCTCAATGGTGGTCACAGATTCTGGTATAGTCACGTTGTGGATCTCATTATCGGCAAACACACTCTCGCCAATAACGGTCACCGAATCTGGAAGGATCAGGCTAGTAAGCTCGTTGCGTTCAAACGCACTATCCCCCAATAGTGGTCACAGAATTTGAAAGGGTCAGGCTAGAGAGCTTGTTTCCATAAAATGCTTCCTTACCAATGGTTGTTACCGAGTCTGGAATGATCAAGCTAGTTAGTTCGTTGTGTTGAAACGCCCAATCACCAATGGTAGTCAACGAATTTGAAAGGGTCAGACTAGAGAGCTTGTTTCCATTAAATGCATCCCTACCAATGGTGGTCACGGAATTTGGAATAGTCACATTGGTCAAATTGTTGTAACTAAACGCACTCGCACCAATAGTAGTCACTGAATCAGGGATAGTCACGCTGGTGAGCTTGCTACGTCTAAACGCATCACGCCGAATAGTAGTTACCGAATCTGGGATGATGACATCTGTTTCGCTACCATTATAGTCAATAATTACTGACTTGCTTTTTGTGCCATACACCAACCCTTCTGTTGCTTTTTCACAGCCAGTAAGAAAGGTTAAACAGAGCAAACTGCCCAGGGTCGGGCAGATTACCCTCGTGAATCTTGTTATTGATAATGACATACCTGTTCTCAGATTTATATTTATTTTCTGTGCGAATGCATAAAACATTCACATACGGTCAGTTTTATCTTGGGTTAAGAGGATGATAGCAATACTTATTGCGACTTATCATTCCCAACAAGTTGTTTAAACAATTTCACTACTAAAAGAAGCGGTTTGACAAGCAAAACAACTATATAAAAGGCTTAAATCTTGTTAAGTTTCATTCTATCGCAGTATTTTCGTAGTATAAAACACACGCTTTTAGACTTTTTAGATTATTTAATCTAACGAATTTGGGGTAGAGCCCTCTTAAAACCATCACATCCACAAAGTACCACGAGCAAAATTAAGCTTGAGGGGCGAGCCGGCATAAAAGTTGAAATAGGAGTAAAGAACCTCATCAAAAGAGCTTTTGGTATAGTTCCTGATTTCGCAAACTTTACACCGAATTGATTATATATTGGATGTATTTTTTATCTGACTATAGCTACGCCTTATCGAAGCTAGGAACGCACAAGAAGAGTTTTATGTAATTTATACTTCACAAACAATTTCTCGTAGGTATTTGTGATAGGGTCTACCGTTTTTTAGTACCAGAATTGTTACAAGTCAGACAGCAATTATTGCTTTTAAACTCAGAACCTTAAAAAGCCCTGAGCAGAAGTGCTAGAACAGTAACTTAAAAACATAGCTATTTATTCAAATCTTGTGTAGTAACCACTTCGCTTACCCAAATAGGCATGAAGTCAATGCCTCCAGCGGCAATACCACGGCACAAACCTGTATTACCATAACTCGCACGAACCATTTGTTTGCCATCAAACAACCAGCTTTCAAAGCTCCAGCAATCCCCCAATCCTCGGTCTTTATGAGCGGAGGAAACAATGCCGTCAGAATAGTCATTACCATAGATGTTAAGACGTTTAGGCACAGCAGCATCGCCTTCTCCCAACAACCAATAACTTGAACCATAGTTATAAGCCGCCATCCAACAGGACGCCTCAATCAATGATTGGCCATTATTAAGCTTTGCAATAGCAATTGACGGTGTTTCTTCAAACAGTCTATGGCACTCGGAACTGTCTCCGTTAGACTGATAGCTAGCACGAAGCTGTGGTAACAATTTGGCATATTGGGCAGATTCTGGCTCAAGTGATTTCATCATTGCATCGCCGCCAACATTCACAAGTGTGGGGATAGCCACAGCAAGATTCACCCTAGACTCAGCGCCTTGACCTTTTGCGACAATAGCAAACGGAGTATTCTGGCGCCCCTGATATTCATCCATCCTACGAAACACGGCACTGGCACCGCTACCAGACAGTACCCATTTAGTTTTACCATCACCAATTTCAATAAGTGCATCTTTAGTCACTACTGCAAGAATGGCCTGAACCTGCATGGATGTCATGGCGTCATGCTGTATCGGGCCCAACTCTAGGCCATCGATATAAAGATTTATCTGCTCAGGCCAATGGTCAAAATCAGATTCATCCCCTAAATACACTTTGCCCGTTACTGACGCTGCAGGACCCGCTTTACGAGTAAACATCACAGCAACAGGATTGAGACTGCCAATATTTGAATAGCCAGCCGCCCGGCAGGTCCCTGTATTATCACAAGCTAGATACCAATCTTTGTGTTGAAAACTCTCTCCCTCAAAAGCGCTGACAGAAAAAGCTACCAAACCCAATGTACATATTGTACTTCTAATACAGAGCATTAGCATATTCCTCCAGTTCAGTTTTAATGAATAAATCATTGTGCCTCCTTTGCTACTTCTATTTACCAGTATTAAAAATTCCGTATTCTTATGAAAACATCAATTTAGAATTATTTATTAGAGCGAACCAGAAAAAAAATTTAGTCAGTTACCCCAGTTCATCAATAGTTAAAGGAGTGGTTCCATATTTTTTAGTAATTAACTTTCTTCGCTCCATTAATAAATGATAATAAACAACCATAATAAATTATTAAGTGGATTTAATTTTCATAATTACTCACCTATATATAGTACCTTTTTCTCCCATTTTATAACCTAAAGTAAAACCCAAACTTTTAACAGGCTTTACTTTATAACTCTGAGCCGAACGTAGTGCTTTATCTATATCTTTTTTCGTTAGTTTTCCAGAGATTTCTTTGAACTGTTTTTCTGCGTCTGGATGTTTGTTTTTTTTTGCCCAGTAAGACCATTTAAACGCTTCAATTAAATTCATCATCCCATTTTCATCATCACGATATAATTGCGCAAAGCCAAATTGAGAATATGGGTCATTGTATTTAACCCCCACGGAATACCACTCTATTGCTTTATCTATATTCTTATCGCAACCCAGGCCATATTGGTACATATACCCAATTTTCCCCATCGCAACGCTTGAACCTTCGTTTACTGCACTATAGTATTTTTGGATGGCTTCTTTATAATTTACAATGTTGTACTTAGTTGATGAATAAATGTCACCAAGTAAAACTAATGCGTAGTGATCCTTCTTGTTGGCAGCAGTCTTAAGCCACTTAAGAGCCTCGTTGAAATCGTAATGGTCACCATCCAGATAAGTGTGTCCAAGAAGAAGCATTGCGTCCGTGTCATTCTGATCTGCTGCCTTGTGTAGCCAATGCATCATCATTTTAGGGTTAGAGTACTCTTTGTCCATAGTATAAATCGCCGCAAGAGTTTTTTGCGCTTCTAAATCTCCAGACTCTGCTGCAATCGTGTGCCATCTCAACATTTCTGCTGAATCTCGACGAAAGTGTCCGTTTCCTTCATAGATTATGCCTAAAATAGCAGCGCAATCTACTTCTCCGTCAGCATATGCTTCCGTCAACCATTTGCTAGCTAACCGCCAATCCTTTTTAAATTTTTCACCACTAAAATACAGGTAGCCAAGTTCTTTCTTTGCCTCCGAGCTTCCCTTCAACGCTGCCTTCGTTAACCAATTTACTACTAGCTTTTTATTATACTTAACACGCCTTCCATGATAGTAACGTCTCGCTAAGATAATTTGAGCCACACTAGACCCCTTTATCGCTAAGTATTTAAGAATATCAATCGGCAACGCAACAACAAGTAATTTATAAATAATATTGAATGTTATTTTTAGCCTGAACATAACTCTTTGCAATAAATTAACATCACGTTTTTTCATTGTTATCTAAATTTCTCCAAGGTTAAATCCTCCGAACTTAATATCAAATTTAATAGTTATTAGTAATATTGAACTTCAATGTTTACTTGTATTTTTGTTCAATTTGGTAAATACAGGTAAGCATCAGTCGATGATAACCAAAAATTGACCGTGTTTGTGTTGGTTTCACTATGCAAGATAACTTTTTTTTCAGGCAAAAACACGTCAGCAACATATAAGTGAGTAAAAACACTCTGTAGAAAAGAAACACTATTGAGCTAGAAAGTACAACGGGTAAAAATACAATCGTGTTTGGTGTACCACCAGCACACCTCTGAATATGTATTTGTAACTTTTTCAAATTTAGTAAGTCATGATATTGCAACGTTATTTGTGGACACCAGCGTAATGGTTAAGATTGCACCTTTTAAAAGGTATGATCAAAGTGGGTAAGTGCCGTTTCATTAAAAAGCACAGAGTAATCATTGCTGCCCAGATATCAGGATAACCCCGCCACCCAAAAACGTAACTTTGAACAGACAAATACCACAGTGAGAGTTTGAATCGCCTTAGGTTACATTTTATGAGGGCAAACGAACGCACCAGATTTTGTAAGGTGTTTTATCTAGTGGGCAAGCTAACATTCAATTTCTAACTGAGCTTCCGTAAGTTTCTCTCACTACTAAAGCTTCTCCTCCTCCTTCCCTTTTCCCACACTTTCAACGATACTCTTGCGCCTTATTGTTCAGTTGGAAAACTTCATGCCTCAAGCTAACTCCGTTGTCGTACTCGACTTTGAAACCACAGGTCTGTCTCCGAATATGGGTGATCGCGCGATTGAAATCGGTGCGGTTAAGATCGTTGATGTTGAGGTGATCGATAGTTTTCAGCAACTTATGAATCCTGGCTTTCGTGTGAGCTCATCCATTGAAGTTTACACAGGCATTACCAATAACATGCTGCGCACAACGCGTCGTTCGATAAGCGCTTTCTGGATGCGGAACTGGAGCGAATTAACTGCGGTTATTCTGGCAAGTTCGCGTGTTCTTTATTGGTGGCACAACGCCTTATTCAAGATGCGCCGTCACACAAGTTGGGTGAGTTGGTTCGTTATAAGAACATTGAAAACGACGGTGTATTCCACCGCGCGTTAGCCGATGCACAGGTAATGGCAAAGCTTTGGTTACTGATGGTGGAAGAGCTTGAACAATCGGGCATAGCAGCGCCAAGCTTCAAGCTTATGCAAACGGTAAGTAAGACAGCAAAAGGAAAACTGGAGCAGTTGCTCTCTAAAAATCGGTTTTAACCACACGAGATATAAACAAAAGTCGATTACTTTTGATAGGAATCGGATTATTAAATATAGAAAGTGATTGCTTACATTAAAGTCTATTTTTATGTATTTAATAACAATTGTTTAGTGCCATTTAATCTCAAAATTTTGTTTGCCAGCTTTATTAGTCCTGGAAGGTGAATCATTTGTAATAAACTTGGAACTGAAAACATCAAAACAGCTTTCAATAGATTCCAAATAACATCGTAATCACCAGGAGTAAATTTAAAAGCTGACATTAATAAAGCCAGAACAATAAATGCATAACAAAAATTTTGAACAAACTCATCAGGATACCAAGAGTACGTTATTTTCGTTTTATTTTTATCTTGTCCTAGTTTACATCGAAGCTCCCCACCAATCTCTCGTCCTGCAACAATTGAGCTGAAGTTTATAAACTCACGAGTATTGAATAACCGGTCTTGATGTGCTTCAGAACTTCGAGAAGTTTTTCTTTTTACTATTAAGATATTTTCCTTTTTCTTAGTCAAGTAAGCACCTTCACTAGGATTATTCTCATTTAAATAAAAATAGTCAGTATTTTTTAACCTAGAAAGAATCTCTTCCATTGATTCTTCGCTATACTTTTCGCTTCTATAAAGTGCGTGGTTTATATTCATTACAATCTTGTAGCCTTGTGGGAACCAAATTTCACATCAACTAACTATCAAAACAGTTAGCAATTCAAATCAAGATGTAAATTCTAAACAAGGCTGACTAAAACACCACTTCCAAAGTGACCATTTTCATAGGCGAATTACCTTTATTTTAGTAAAGCTCCAAACTGTGAATATCACTCCGGCACCCTATCCGAAATTACCTTGCCGTCTTTGATGGTGATGATGCGTTTAGTGCGCTCTGCCAGAGCGTTATCGTGCGTCACGATGATCAATGTTCTGCCTTCGGCGTGGAGTTGGTTGAACAGAGCTTCGATCTCAGCACCAGATTTTGAATCGAGCGCGCCGGTTGGCTCGTCAGCTAGGATGATTTGCGGATCGTTGACCAAGGCTCTTGCAATCGCAACTCTCTGCTTTTGACCACCAGAAAGCTGGTTTGGTTTATGGTCTAAACGATCCCCTAGCCCGACTTGCTCTAGCAATTTAGCTGCGCGCTGGCGACGTTCTTTGGCTTTGATACCAGAGTAAACCAACGGCAGTGCCACGTTATCAAGCGCCGTCGCGTATTCCAATAAGTTAAAGCTTTGGAAGACAAATCCGATCTTTTGGTTACGAATGCCAGCCAGCTCATTCGCACTTAAACTTGCGACGTTTTGGCCGCCAAGTTGGTACTCGCCATCGGTGGGCTTATCTAAACAGCCGAGCATGTTCATCAACGTTGATTTGCCTGAACCGGACGGGCCAAGAATCGAAAGAAACTCGCCTTGATTAATGGTTAAGTCAACGCCGTCTAGCGCGCGAACTTCCGCCTCCCCGCTTGAGTAGTATTTACAGATGTTGGTCAGCTCAACAAGCGGCTTGTTCGACATGTTCTCTCCAGAGTTATTGTTGTTATTCACTTTGTAGCGCCTCCAACGGGCTGACTTTTGCGGCTCGGTTTGCAGGTAACCATGCAGATGCCACGCCAATGATCACTAAGGTGAGGATGACAATCGCGACAACGACCCACGACAACTCAGGGACAGGTTTACCCAGTTGTTCATAAAAAGCATTGCCCTCTAAAGGAATGGAACTGATGGCAGACACCAGCGCGTACGTCACAGCTAACCCAAGCGCGCCCCCCATCATCATTGTCAATAAAGACTGCACTAAATAGTGCATACGAATGGCCGTTGGGGTTGCACCGACTGCCATGCGCACGCCGATATCACGCGTAGATCGCTTTACGGTGGCATACATCACATTGGCAATGCCGACGCCAGCAACAGCTAACGTCACGAAGCCGATAATGCCAAGAAAACTCTGCAAACCTATCAGAAACTGCTGCATACTCTTTTGTTTAAGGAACATATCATCGACTTGGACGACCTGTTCATCACTGACACTTGCCCCGTGCTTACGGGCAATCACTTGCCTGATCGTCTTTGCTAAGGCTTCTCGGTCTACATCGGCTTGTGGTTGCACATTGATGCCACCAATTTCACCGTTGACATGAAATCGCTTCCACGTCGCTAACGGCACAAAGCTGGAATAGTTGATAAGATCCCCCAGTTCTATTTGAGCGCTGTTTTTCTCCAATACGCCCACAACGGTGAACTCCTCATTGCCGATTTTTACCTTTTTCCCCACAGGGTTGACTTGCAATGTGACTGTCGCAAACCAACTAAAGTCCTCATTCGGGTTGAATAAGTCGGCTGCCAGTTCATAACCCAGTACAACGACTTTGCGCGTCTCTTTTTGATCGAGTGGATTTAACCATCGTCCCCCCGCCATCGGCACCAAATTGGTCATGGATTGAAACTCGCTCGTGACCGCTAAGGGCTCTTGCCATGAGCTTCTGTCACCAACGGTGATACGCTCTTTCCACTTCGCAGTTGGCGCAACGCTTTTTACATCGGGTAATGCTCGAACGATCTCTGAATCGTCCATTTTTAACGTCAGAAATTTACCTTGGTGAAAAGCACCGTGGTCGACGGTGGCCATCCCTCCGGTCAAATAGATCAAGTTGCCGTTACCATTTTGTGCGGTTTTCAATACGCCCTGACGAATACCCTCACCTACCGCCAACATAGCAGCGATACAGAGGGTCGCCCACGCTACTGCCAGAATGGTCAAACCCAGTCTCAGCTTTTCTGCCGCCATTTCTTGGAAAATTTGTCTCATCGGTAACAGCATGACTAGGCCCTCGCACTCAAAGCAATGACTGGCGTGAGACGCGATGCTCGCCTTGCTGGGAAATACGATGCCATCAATGCCAAGATAAGCGTCACAAGTAAAGACCA
>NZ_JADDYG010000120.1:0-1512 GCF_015163535.1 Vibrio sp. OPT46
TGCGAGATATTCATTCTAAAAAATTAATAAATATAAAAAGCCTGAAACTATTTTCAGGCTTTTTTATTTATCGGTGTAATTTTATAAGTGCTGATTTTAATCCATATATAATGGATTATATTGATCGTTACTTGTTTAAGTGTTTTGAATATAATTGTTTTGTTAGCTAGTCCACTGCTAGTTTTCATTTTCATATTTTTTGAATGATGTATTTTTTCTTTGGCAACAAGAAATGTCTTGTTGCCTTTTTTTATTTTCATGCTTTATGGTTAATTAAAAAAATAGTCATTTTATATATTGCTATAAACGATAAAAATGTAACGACAATTGTCGATCTTAGATTTAGTTAATCTTCATAGAAAATTAAACTCCATTTCAAGTGTCTTTTTCATTTAAGTGATGTGGAGTCCATATGGCGCACCAAGCGAATGACAAAGCGCCAAACGACGAAATGTATCTCAATGAAGATTGGAAAAATTATTTTTATGTAAACGATAGAGGTAGGGATTGATACTGTTTATGTAAGGAGAGAGCGATTTATGAAAAGCCGTCGTTTCAATGTGATTAGACACCTTTACTTTCTTAAAATAGGAAGGGCTCTAAGAAAGTAAAGGTGCAGATGATTTTTTAGTTTTTACCGCCGTCACTTGTTCTGAAGTGATAATCGAAGTTTATGATTGCACGATATTTAACTTCATCACGGTTAAGTGCGTATTCTTCAACTCTCACCTTACTATCATCGATTGCAATATCACGAGGGAAACCGCTTCCAATGATGTTTAGACGATTTCTAAGTTCATGTTTTGATAGCGTTTGGTATTCATCGACAAGATCAAACGCAGAGCTATAAGCGGCATCTTTTGTCGTAAAGTCATTGAGAACAACTTTGTTTGTAGAGTGTTCGACATGAATACCAGCAGTAGCAGATAAACTGAATAATAATAGTGATGAGAGCGTCATTAGTTTTTTCATATAGTCACCTTTTTATTTGTATTACAAAGTCAAGATGTCCAACGAATCCTTGTTAATATCTCTCGACAAAGGTGATAGTGCCATTATAGAAATGTGCTGTACATCACATTTGTGACCATTGACTATGGAAGAATTGTCAACAATAAAACTCAAGCACTTTTGACATTACGGTCAATGTGAAAAAGCGAATATCTGTATGGTTTCGTTAATAATTAAACCACTCTCGGAAACGCTGACTATTCAGTCAAAGCGTATGTTTCTTGTCGTTATAGTGACCTGCCTACAACTTAATCACTTAATGCATGCAATTCAATTGCAATGGCTTGGTATAGATTTTCATTCAGATCTTCCAGCTTAGTAACGATCCTACAAATTCTAGTGATTAAAAAATCATTATTTGTGGTTTTTTATTCTATTGTCGTGTATAAAAAAACTTTACAACAAATGATAAAGGAATATCCATGAAAAAGTTATTGTGTTTTGCTGCACTGGGGTTAGCTGTTTCGACGACGGTTAATGCAGACCCAATTTTAGACGACA
>NZ_JADDYG010000120.1:1522-5290 GCF_015163535.1 Vibrio sp. OPT46
TTCGGAAACGCTGACTATTCAGTCAAAGCGTATGTTTGTTGTCGTTATAGTGACCTGCCTACAACTTAATCACTTAATGCATGCAATTCAATTGCAATGCCTTGGTATAGATTTTCATTCAGATCTTCCGTCTTAGTGACGATTCTACAAATTCTAGTGATTAAAAAGTCATTATTTGTGGTTTTTTATTCTATTGTCGTGTATAAAAAAACTTTACAAAAAATGATAAAGGAATATCCATGAAAAAGTTATTGTGTTTTGCTGCACTGGGGTTAGCTGTTTCGACGACGGTTAATGCAGACCCAATTTTAGACGACATCAAAAGTACAGGGGAGCTAAAAGTCTGCTTTGATTCTGGGTATATGCCTTTTGAAATGACAGCAAAAAATGGGCAGTACATTGGGTTTGATATCGATTTGGGTAAGCAAATGGCGCGTGCCATGGATGTTAAGTTTGTGCCGGTAAACACTTCATGGGATGGCATTATCCCAACACTGTTGACTGGTAAGTGTCACATGATTATGGGCGGGATGACTATCACACCTATGCGAAATACTCAGGTGAATTTCGCTGATCCCTATGTGGTTATTGGTCAATCTATTCTCGTAGATCTCAAACATGAAGGTAAAGTGTCTAGTTACCGAGATCTCAATAGTCCAGATTATGTTGTTGCAACTAAGCTTGGGACAACGGGTGAGCAAGCGGTAAAACGATACCTTCCGAAAGCTAAGATAAATCTATACGAAACTCAGTCTGAAGCGGTACTTGAGGTTGCCAACGGAAAGGTAGATGCGTTTGTTTATGACTTTCCTTACAACTCTATTTATGTGGCGGAAAACAAAGGGCAGTTAATGCACTTGGCTAAACCGTTTACTTACGAGCCTTTGGGTTGGGCTGTGCCGCAAGGAAATCCAGATACGCTTAACTTCTTAAACAACTATTTACGTCAAATTAAGGGCGATGGAACTTACGATCGCATTTACGATAAGTGGTTTAACGACGATAAATGGTTAAAGCAAGTCAAGTAATCATATTGTTATTGTAGAGGAGCGGTTAGCTTCTGGCTCGGTTCATCGCCAACCAAACGGTTCGTGCTGTGAAGCTAACGCTTTTCTTTATTCAAATACCCAACCAACTTTAATCAAAGTCATTCTCGGAATCACATGCAAAATAACTTTAAATCCCTATTGTGGAACGCTGTTTTTGTTCTTGTTTTGCTATCAATTTGCGGTCTTGTCTATCTGTCAGGTAAGCGAATCGATTACAGCTGGAATTGGGAGCGTGTCCTTCCTTATATTGCCACTAACGCTGCTTCATCCATTACCGCGCCTGTCGATGGGAACATCATTCTCGACGAGAATAACCAACTGGCTCTGGAGAGTATTCATGGTGATATTGTTCTTGAACTAAGCCAATATAAGTCTGTGGACGTCTATGAAGGTGATCTTATTTTTGAAGGAGATACCTTAGCAACTATAAAAGAGTGGCGCTCTGGCCCAATTTTAGATGGTGTTGTGACGACCATTAAAATCTCGCTCTGGTCACTTATCATTGCTCTAGCGTTGGGCTTAGTTGTCGGACTAATGCGTATATCCAGCAATCCGGCATTAAAAAAGCTGGCGCTTGTGTATGTCGAGGTCATTCGTGGAACGCCTCTTTTAGTACAGATTTTTATCGTTTACTTCTTTATTGGTACTGTGCTTGACCTTGAGCGTTTTACTGCGGGAGTGATAGCGCTCTCCGTGTTTACCGCCGCTTATGTCGCAGAAATTGTGCGGTCAGGAATCCAGTCAATCCCAAGAGGACAAATGGAAGCGGCGCGTTCACTAGGAATGAATTATCCCAAAGCGATGATTTATGTCATTTTACCTCAAGCGTTTAAGCAGACATTACCTCCCTTAGCCGGGCAGTTTATCAACCTGATAAAAGATTCCTCACTTGTCTCCGTGATTTCGATTACTGATCTGACAAAAGCGGGCAGGGAAGTCGTAAGTGGTAATTTTGCCCCATTTGAAGTTTGGTTTACCGTTGCGGCCCTTTATTTGCTTCTAACTAGTACCTTATCTTGGGCAATACAAACGTTAGAAAAGAAATTGGCAGCAAGTGATTAATGGTGGAGTCATTAATGGAATACATTATTTCAGCAAAAACAATTAATAAAATTTACCCTAATGGCTGCCATGCGCTCAAGGACGTATCGGTAAATGTAGAAAAAGGGGAGGTGATTGTCATCGTAGGACCGTCAGGTTCTGGTAAGTCAACATTCTTACGGACGATCAATCAATTAGAGACAATAAATAGTGGGTCTATAATCGTAGATGGTATCGATATGTACCACAAATCTACGGATATAAATAAACTACGCGCTGATGTGGGCATGGTATTTCAAGGCTTCAACCTTTTTCCACATAAAACGGCGATAGAGAACGTCATGTTAGCACCTTTAAAGGTTTCTAAACGTGACCCTGAATCGGTGAAGAAAGAAGCAAAAGATTTGCTTTATAAAGTCGGTCTGTCGGAGAGAATGGATAATTATCCTAATCATTTATCAGGTGGACAGCAGCAGCGCGTCGCAATCGCTCGTGCGTTAGCAATGAAGCCCAACATTATGTTGTTTGATGAACCCACATCAGCACTAGACCCTGAAATGGTTGGAGAAGTTCTTGATGTGATGAAAGATTTGGCCAGGGACGGAATGACCATGGTCGTGGTTACTCATGAAATGGGTTTCGCAAAAGAGGTCGCTGATAGGGTGTTGTTTATGGAAGATGGTGAGCTTTTGGTTTCTGACTCTCCTGAGCGATTTTTTGATAACCCCTCCAATCCTAGATTACAGAAGTTTTTATCTAAGGTCTTATAATAAAAAGAAAATTTGATTGAGGGTTAGTCCCTCAATCACTTCATGCACTATTGTGGCTCGTAACGCCCGCCTCGCCGAGAGACATAGATAATGGGATTTTTACTCGAAGTTAATGGCGATAACATTAGCTTGGTCCGAATGAAAGGTCTGGTAAATACTAGAGTGTTTAATCAGCCATTAAGTCTTTGTTCACTTTAAACATAACAATTTCATTTTGAATTGATAAAAATTGTGTTTGAATAGAGCTTATGGATGTTTGGCGGTATGGATGTCTAAATGAAGAAAGTAACAATTTTAGATGGTGGCATGGGGCGAGAGTTAAAACGTATTGGCGCCCCTTTTTCTCAGCCGCTTTGGAGTGCACAAGCGCTAATTGAATCACCACAATATGTAAAAATGGCACATGAGAATTTCATAGACGCTGGCGCAGAGATTATCACTGTCAACAGTTATGCATGTGTTCCATTTCACTTAGGCGAGGAACTCTATGCAAAACGGGGGACTGAGTTAGCAAAATCTGCAGCCAAAATTGCCAGAGATGTAGTCACCAGCTCTAACGATAGAGTGCTCGTTGCGGGTTCTCTTCCTCCTGTAATGGGGTCTTACAGGCCTGAATTATTCGAGCCGAAAAGGGCACTGGAAGTGGCTTCTGAGTTATTTGAAGCTCAAGATCAATATGTTGATATTTGGTTAGCTGAGACCGTGTCTAGCCTCGCTGAAGTTGAAGTTCTATCAATAATTTTAGCCAAAACAGATAAGCCCAATTATATTGCTTTCACCTTAATGGATGAGCCTAACTCTTTGGCTCGTCTTCGCTCAGGGGAATCTCTTAAAGTCGCGGTTAATACGCTGTTGAAAACAAATGTTTCAGGTATCTTTTTCAATTGCTCTATTCCTGAAGTTGTCGA
>NZ_JADDYG010000120.1:5300-9347 GCF_015163535.1 Vibrio sp. OPT46
CTTGCTTTCACCTTAATGGATGAGCCTAACTCTTTGCCTCGCCTTCGCTCAGGGGAATCTCTTAAAGTCGCGGTTAATACGCTGTTGAAAACAAATGTTTCAGGTATCTTTTTCAATTGCTCTATTCCTGAAGTTGTCGAGCAATCGATCATTGATACACAAGCAGTATTGAGTGAGTCAGGTAGAGAATTGACGATAGGTGTTTTCGCAAATAGCTTTGCTCCGATAAAGCAAGCGCACCAAGCCAACGAGACCATTCAGGAAGTTCGTCATTTCTCTCCGACTGAATATCTTGAGTATGCTAAAAAGTGGCATGCGCAGGGAGCGAGCATTATTGGTGGTTGCTGTGGGATTGAACCACGTCATATTAAATTGCTAGCGACTTGGAGAGACACTCTCGAAAACGCCTAATTTTGGTGAAGCGCAGGGAAGTATGACAAGAGATTTTGTTTTTTATTCATCGTTATAGATAAAATAAAGGCCTTTCATATCTGGCAAAGTAACAAGATGCTTTAACTTGCTCATTCATTACCTTGCCAGTTTGCCTCGAGACTTTTATTAATTATTTTTGGTTCAGATTAACGACAATCTTTCCAACTGTTCTCTGATTTCGCATGTCCAAGAGTGCGTTACCTACATCTTCTAAGCCGATGATCTTCAGTTTCGGTACTTCCAATTCTCCATTTTCTAATAGCTCAGACACTTCCTTTCCGGCATTAACGATACTTGCAAACCCTCTCTCGCCAAAGACATGACCAGAGCCCAAACTTATTTGGTGGAAGCCCAAGCCTTTTAAGAAGGCATCTGGATATTGAGAAGGGTCGACAGTCTTGACGAGCTCCACCATTTCGCCCTCAAAGGTTAACACCGAGGCTGCAATTCGGTCGTTATCACCGCCTACACAATCGAGTGCAACCTCAACGCCATGATTTCCGGTAATGTCCATTACTCGCTGAACTACATCTTCATGATGATAATCAATCATATGGGTTGCTCCTAACGAGGACAAATATGCGTGATTAGCTTCTGAACTAGTAGCAATGATCTGTTCAACACCAAATGTCTTTGCTAACTGAATAGCAAAGCTTCCAACGCCACCAGCACCTCCGGCGATAAAAATGCTGCTTCGATTTGAAATATCGAGCTTGTCTACCAAAGCGCGATATGCGGTCCAGGCTGCGCAAGGTGTAGATGCTGCCACTTCAACCGGAACCTGAGGGTGCTTTATAAGCGTTCTTGAATCATGGATAGCAAATTCAGCGAATCCTCCGTGATGGCGTCTCATGTTTCCGTGATACAACACTTTATCGCCAACCTTCCAATCAACGACCGCATCGCCTACAGAGACTATTTCTCCTGATACGTCTAACCCGCCAACAAAATTGTTATCCATGTTAGTGACCATGTCTGACCAATAATGAATTTTTGCATCGACAGGGTTCAAACCAACAGCGTTAACTTTAACCAATACATCAAATTGGGTTTCTAGTTTTGGTGTAGGTAATTCGGATAAAGAGAAAGTATCTTTATCTCGTTGGTAAGTTATCGCTCTCATAGGTTTTCCTTATTATTAAGAATGGTCGAAAGTCATACTAACTCAGAGGGTGTTGCTGCAATAATTATGGTTTTTTCTTATTTTGATAATTTTAGGTTATGTTTGATAAAAAGGATTCGAGATGCTCTGAAATTATCATCGACAACCAGTCTGCATAGCTAACGACATGTAACTTTAT
Organism: Vibrio sp. OPT46; assembly: GCF_015163535.1. Taxonomy (NCBI): domain Bacteria; kingdom Pseudomonadati; phylum Pseudomonadota; class Gammaproteobacteria; order Vibrionales; family Vibrionaceae; genus Vibrio; species Vibrio sp. OPT46. Next base: position 7,034 of record NZ_JADDYG010000120.1, read on the forward strand.
GATAAGTAATGACTAGTTTTATTATTCCATTTTTATGGAAATATTTTGTTGATCTTTTGTTTTGTGATTCTATAATTCCAGAAATATCGAAATAAAGGCTTATCTATCAGGTAAGCTTGTTAGCGAAAAATGACGAGGAGAGTAAATGTGAATACAGAAATTATAACTATGGCTAAAGAAGCGCTGGATATGTTTGCGTTTCTAGCAACCGAACTTATCATCTTATTTCTGGCAATTAGCTACATTGTCGGTGTGTTGCAAGATTTTCTAACGCCAGAAAAAATTCAATCTATTCTCAGCTCGAAAAAGGGTAAAGGTTACTTCATTGCTGCGTTGCTAGGTTCGATTACGCCTTTCTGTTCGTGTTCGACCATTCCTTTCTTAAAAGGCTTGTTGCGTGCAAGAGCAGGTTTTGGACCTATGATGGTGTTCCTATTTGCAAGCCCGTTGCTTAACCCAGTGATTATTGGCTTGTTTGTGGTGACTTTTGGTTGGAAAGTTGCGGTATTTTACTTTGCTATCGCGATGTCAGTATCAGTGGTAGCAGGCTATGTACTTGAAAAACTAGGGTTTGAACGTTACGTCAAACCAGAAGCATATCAAGCGGTAGGTTCTTCTTCGTGCGGTACTTCTTGTGGCGATTCAAGCAAGAAAAAAGAAGAAGCGAGACCAGCATCAAGCTGTGATACCAGCGCCTGCAATGAACCTACGCCAGTTGCGGCGAAAACATCTTGTTGTGGTGATGTACCAAAACCTGAACCTAAAGTGGAAGTGTCCTGCTGTTCATCTGGCGGTAGTGCAACAGCGACAGTCGTGGAAGAGAAAGAGCCTAGCCGCTGGGTACGTATTTGGCAATCAACTTGGAAAGACTTTAAGCAAGTGTTCCCTTATCTCATGATGGGCATTGCGATTGGTTCATTTATCTATGGCTTCATCCCGACGGAGTTCATTGCGGAGTTCGCTGGTGAAGCGAAGTGGTACGCGATTCCGGTCGCAGCAATCATTGGTATTCCATTGTACATCCGTGCAGAGGCGGTCATTCCACTTAGCGCGGCACTAGTACAAAAAGGTATGGCTCTTGGATCTGTTATGGCGCTTATTATTGGTAGTGCTGGCGCAAGTCTTACAGAAGTGATTTTGTTGAAATCAATTTTTAAGAACCAAATGATCGCTGCCTTCCTAATCGTTATCTTAACGATGGCCATGGGAGCGGGTTACTTATATAGCTGGGCTTTTTTATAAAAATAACCCTCGGGCGATTGCTCGAGGGCTCTGTTTTTGTCGCCATATAGGGAAAGGGAAGTTTCCTATACCGCGCAGACTATAAAAAAATAACGAGGTTACTCGTAAATACTATAGGAGAAATACTTGCTGGCGATGGTTTTATGCTTACCGCTCTGGATCAATTTTTGTATTCCGCTATCGAGTAATGCTTTTAATTCTTTGTCTTGCTTTCTCACTGCTACGCCAATGCCACGGCCGAACCACTTTTCCTCTGTAAACGCTGGTCCAGTAAAGTGATAGCCTTTACCTTGTGCAGTTTCAAGAAAACCAGCACTTAAACCGATTGAGCCGCCAAATACAGCATCTAACCGTCCATTGAGTAGATCGATAAATGCCTCATCGAACGTACCATAACGACGAATATCAATATCTGGATACAAGGCAGAAAGGTACTTATCACCAATTGTGGCTCTTTGAACTCCAATAGATAAACGATTTAGGCTGCCGTCATCCATGTTGATTTCTCTATCATTTTTCATTACAAAACGAGTCGGTACTTTTGCATAAGGGACGGTGAAATCGACTTTCTTTTCTCGTTCTTCTGTGATTGTCATTGCAGCAATAATCGCATCGTTCTTGCGACTAAGGAGAGAAGGGATGATGCCATCCCAATCCATTTTTGAGATAACGCACTTTACTTCTAACTCTTTGCATAACGCGTTAGCGAGGTCGACTTCAAACCCTTCTAGCTTTCCCTCTTTTGTCGTCCAGCTAAATGGGGGGTAAGCCCCTTCAACAGTGAAGCGAATTTGTTTCCACTCTTTCGCATGGCTGAAAACTGAAAATAAGCTAATAAACAATACGACTATCCATTTCATAAACGTTTCCTTGTAACTATTTGGAAACCAATGTTTAACACAAAGTAAGCAAATATCAATGAAAGTGCATATATGTGTGACCTTTCGCCCGCATTGTGTGAGCGAAAGGTTTTACGTGTATTACAGCTTATCTTCAATAGTTACGAGGGGAACTCTCGTTGAGACAGCGTGAAGTGCAATGTTGTGAATCATTTCATCGACCGTGGTACAGC